>JBDSML010000132.1:0-60033 GCA_039915865.1 Gemmatimonadaceae bacterium
CATGAGATGCTCGGCAGCGCGCCGAGCGAGCGCGTGTCGCGCCGGCGACGTGGCGAGAATGGAACCGTTGCCAGGCAGTGCGAGTCCGATCGCTTCGCAGAGACAGTTCATCGAGTTGGCGGTGAACATGCCGCTACAACTTCCGCACGTGGGGCACGCGTTGCGCTCGAGGTCGAGCAGGCGTGCGTCGTCGATGGTTCCGGCAGCGCGTTGGCCGACACCTTCGAATACCGAGATGAGGTCAATCTTCTTGCCCGCTGAATCGACGCCCGCTTCCATCGGTCCGCCGGAGACGAACACCGTTGGGACAGTCGCGCGCGCCGCGCCCATCAACATGCCGGGCACGATCTTGTCGCAGTTTGGAATGCAGATTACTGCATCGAAGCAGTGTGCACGCACCATCGTCTCGACTGAATCGGCGATGATTTCGCGCGATGGCAGCGAGTAGTGCATGCCACTGTGGCCCATCACGATTCCGTCGTCGACACCAATCGTGTTGAACTCGAACGGGATGCCGCCCGCGTCGCGAATGGCGTCCTTCACGACTTTGCCAAAGGCCTGGAGGTGTACGTGGCCCGGCACGATGTCGACGTACGAAGTGCACACCGCGACGAACGGGCGATCCCACTCGCCGTCCTTCACCTGTCCGGTTGCGCGCAGCAGGCTGCGGTGGGGCGCGCGCTCCATGCCGCGCTTGATGGTGTCCGATCGCATACAGGCCTCTCGAGGGGGAGAATGCGACCGCGGCCCGTCCGGTAAGGGACGGGCCGCGGTGTCTCGAGATCCGCGCGGCCCCTCCCGTTTCGAGAGGGGTCGCGGCCGTTGTTACTGCTAGGCCGCTGTACCCTCTCGCACGCGAATAACCTCCGTAAGCGATACGGAGACTACCACGAGAATCGAAAGGAGAACGAGCGACGCGAGAATCATGATTGGTTGTGCGGAGGGTCGTGCTGCTGGGTCATGATAGGACGACACTGGCAGAATGCGCAAGAGTCAATTGCGACGGCGCTCCGTTCACGTGTACGCCCATGCATTTGTCCAGCTGCGTTACTAATCCGTCTTAGCGCACGGTGATCGTCTACGGCCGCTGTCGCGCGCCGAGGCTCGGGTCTTGCCGCTTTCGAGCTGCGACGCCTCCTCGGCATGGGCAACTCCTGCGACTCGCTCTATCGCGCTGAAAGTAGCTCGACCCTCCAACGAGACAACGACATGCTCAAGGACGCACCCATCATCCCGTACATTCCCGTCACGGACCTCGCGCGGGCCCGGAAGTTCTACTCCGAGAAAGTCGGGCTCGAGCCCAAGGAGGAAGCCAACGGCGGCCTCACCTACGAATGTGGTGGCGCTCCGATCTTCATGTACGTCTCCGGCGGAGCCGGCACGTCGAAGGCGAGCCAGGCCTTCTGGGCAGTCAAGGACCTGCGGGCGGAGATGGCCGAGCTGCGCGCGCGAGGATTGAAGTTCGAACAGTACGACATGCCGGGCATGACGATGAAGGACGGCATCGCGGAGGGCGGTGGCGCGCTCGCCGCATGGTTCATCGACAGCGAAGGCAACACCATGGCCCTGGTGCAGAGTCTCTAGCTCTCGTCATTCAAGGGCCGCGCACGATCGCCCACACCTTGCTGCCCGAGATCATGTACAACTCGCCCGCGCCATCCCGACCGAACGAGTTGACCTGCGGAAGCAAGATCCCCTGCCACGTGCGCAACTCCGTCGCCGTTCGACCTGCCACCTTCATGCTGCGCAACCACCCGCCGCAGAAGTCGGCGAACAGGTAGTAGCCCGTGAGCTCGGGGAGCAGCGCGCCTCGATAGACGTATCCGCCGATGACCGAACAGCCGTCCGAATGCGGATAGTCGACCACTGGCGCCACCAGCGTCCGACCAGTCGCGCAGCCAGTCGACGGATTGAAACACGCTGTCCCTTCCATCAGCCGCCATCCGTAATTCAGCCCCGCCTCCGTCGCGGGCGACACATCGACCTCCTCGCGCGCATCGTTGCCGACGTCGCCGATGTAGAGCGCGTTCGTCGGCGCGTCGAATGCGAAGCGCCACGGATTGCGCAGGCCGTACGCCCAGATCTCCGCGCGACCACCCACACCGCCGACGAACGGGTTTCCCGCAGGAATCGTGTACGGCCGTTGGCGCACGTCGATACGCAGCATCTTGCCGAGCAACACGTTCAGGTTCTGCGCGTTGTTGTTCGGGTCACCGCAGCAGCCGCCGTCTCCCGGCGCGAGATAGAGCATCCCGTCCGGCCCGAACGCAATCAGGCCGCCATGATGGTCGATGCCACCGTGAGGAATGGAAATGACGATGCCGCCACTGGCTGTGGCCACATTGGAGCCCGACACCGAATTGAAGCGCTCGACGACCAGCGCACTGGTGAGATCCGTGTAGTAGACGTAGAAGATTCCATTCGTCGCATACTGCGGATCGAACGCCATGCTGAGCATTCCGCGCTCGCTTGTGTTGTTCACGCGGCTGCGGATGTCGAGGAATGGCGTCGGCAGTACCATGCCATTCGCTACGATGCGGATGCGTCCCGCGCGCTCGACGATGAACTGCCGGCTGTCACCGTCCGGCGCCGTGAGGAAGACTGGTTGCACGAGACCATCCATGAACAGTCGAAGCGCCAGCGTGAGCGCCGAGCTTGCGTACGCCACCGTGGCGGCGCTCGTGACCCCATCGATGATGTCGACGGTCTGCGTTGCCGGTGATGGGTTGTGAGTCGCAAGTGCGCTCCCGACCGATGCGGCAGTGATCGTGTATCGCCCCGCCTCGAGATTGCCCAGCGTACCTGACTCGGTGATTGGCCGACCGAAGCCACCGGGGCCGGTGATCATGACCGCAGCGTCGGTCGACGCCGGAAGACCGCTGATCGTGACGTCGAGGCTCCCGCTGCCCGGCCCGTATTCCACCGTGGTGGCGACAAGCGGAACGAACTCGGAAAGTTGGAGCACCCTGCTCGCCGTCACGGCACGATACGTCTTCCCCGCAGCCTGCACGCTCGTCGCGGCGAGCGTGTACGCGCCAGGTTCGAGCAGTCCGATCTGTGTCGTCGCCGTGATGGTTCGCGTGAATCCGCCTGGCCCCGTGAGCACCACACTCGCTGGCGTCGCCGCCGGCAGGCCGATGACCGTCACTGTAAGCTGCACGCTCGCCACGCGATAGCTGATCGGACTGGCGCTCGCCAGCGCTGCGTTCGTGACGGAGATGGTCTGCGATGGCGGTGTCGCCGCGTAGCGCACCGACGGCGTCAGCACCGGCGCCGCCGTGATCGTATACGTCCCCTCGGCCAACCCGGTCAGCGTGCGCCCGGAATCCAGCTGCTGGCGAAACGCGCTGGGACCCGTGATGACCACGGCGGGCAACGTCCCCGTTGGCAGACCCTCGATGAAGACTCGCAATTGCGCTGTCTTCGGCGCCGTGGACGCGTCGCTGCACGCGAATGTGGCGATGAACAGGGAAAGCGTGAGACGATCGAGGCGTAGCCGCATCCCCCAATCTTACTTCACGCGCTGCCTCACGATTCCGAAGTACAGCAGTTGTGGCGACACGGTGCGTCCCGATGCATCGCGTCCTTGCACCCGAGCTCGATAGATGCCGCCGACGATTGCTTTCTCCCCGTCGAGGCGAAGATCCCACACCAGCGTGCTGTTGTTCTTCACAGGGAGCTCGCGCAGCAGCGTGCCGTCCATGCGAAGTATCTGCACGACTCCGGGCGACGGCAGATTCAGGAATTGTACGCCAGGTGCTGCGCCACTCGCGACACCGAGTTGCACGGCGCGCGGTCCGCGATCGCGGACAGGCACTGCCGTCAGCGGCGACCCGAGCGCCTTGACATTCGTGACGACATCACCGCTCGTGTGAATCTCGAGCAGCGACGTCAGCGCCTGTGCGAACGACGGATCGAGCTGCACCGCCTTCTGAAACGCATCGGACGACTCCTTCAGCTTCCCTTCCTCGGCGAGCGCGGTGCCGAGATTGAACCACGCCGTCGACAAGCCTGGCTGCTCCGCGAGCGCGCGCCTGTACGAGGCGATCGCCGCATCGCTCTTGCCTTCCGCCTGCTGGTAGTCGGCATACTCGGCGCGGATCCACGCCAGCGCCGGCTGCAACGACAGCGCGCGCTCGTACTGATGCTCGACGTCCGATACGGGACGGCCGGCACGCTCGTACACCCGCGCGAGTGCGCGCAACGTCTCGGGACGATTGGAGTCGACGCGAGCAGCACGCTCCAGTGCGCGGATCGACTCGTCGGTGCTGCCGAGCTGCTGGTAGGCGACGCCGAGCAGGAAGTGCGCGTCGGCGCGTGTAGAGTCGCTGCCGAGTGCGATGTGCAGCGCCGCGGCGCCGTCGCCGAGCACGCGTGCGTTGTTCGCGAGGGACGCGTAGACGATCTCTCCCATTCCCTGATAGACCGCTGCGTCGGGACCGGTGCGGTCGCGCTGGAAGAACGGTTCGATTGGTCCCGAGTCATTGCTGCGAGCGATCAAGCGCGCCGAGTCGCGGCCGGGCACGCGAATCCAGTGTTCGGTGAACGTGCCGTGCGGAACGGTGCGTTCCTGGATCTTCGGCATGTGACAGCTGACGCAATCAGAACCGCACTTGTGGTCCTTCAACGACGGCGAGCTCGCCAACTGCTTCTCCAGCGGCGCCGACTGGTGACAGCTCTCGCAGGTCTGGTTGCGCGCACTCGCATTCACCGGCGGAAGGTGCGGATTGTGGCACGTCGCGCACTCGAGTGGCTTCGACGTCGCGCGCGTCGCGAGGAAGCACTTGCTCTGCCGCAGGCGATCGGCATGCGATACGACATCGATGCTGCCCGCCACCTTGAACAATGCCCATTGATCGCGCAGTGGCTGCGACGGCATGTAGCTGAAGTTGTCCTTGCCGGACCGGAGCACGGCGACCGCCGTGTGTACGTGGCACTGCTCGCAGGCGGCGAGACGCCGTTCGAACAGCAGGAGCACGGCCAGCAGCAACGGGAAACGCACCTTCATGCTCGCGCGCCCAAGGCGCGAGCACAGCCGTCACCCATCGTCGACCGAGTCGTAGATGCGGACGGACGTCCAGAAGCTCCCGCACTCGTCGCGAAAGACATCGTGGATCGGATCGACCTGGTAGGCCCTCTCCGCTTTTTCGTCGGCAAACACCAGGACGAGCGCTTTCGAGTATCCGCGCTCGATCACCGGCCGGTCCGTCGCCGCCGGCACGCCGAGATATCCGTGCTCGACGCCCTTGATCGTGAGCAGCGCTTTCGCACGGGTGTCGAACGTAGCGCGTTCCTCAAGCGTGAGGTTCTCACGGAAATAGAAGTAGACAGCGTGAACGAACATTCCGGAGTGCTCCTGCGTCATACATCAGGTGATGTTCTGCATGCGGCATTCGGCATTGCCGGCGCGTCGTTGCGCCTGCACCTTCACCTCGCCTTCCGCACCCACATAGGGACTCGACCATGATCGTGTCAAACCCAAGCTCGTTCGCGAAGCTCGCGCGCGCCACCCTGTGTGCGCTCGCGATCGTCCCTCCCGCTGCGATCGCGCAGCGCGGACCCGGCGCCGGACCGCCACGCGACCCGATGCAGGAGCTCCTGCCCCTGCGTCCGACGCGCACGCTGACCTTCACGACGAAGGTGGGCAACTGGATGTCGAGCGACGTCAGCCCCGACGGCAAGACGATCGTCTTCGACCTGCTCGGCGACCTGTACACGATGCCGATGACGGGCGGCAAGGCGACGGCATTCACGCGCGGCATGGGCTTCGACGGGCAGCCGCGCTTCTCGCCCGATGGCAAGAAGATCGTCTACGTGAGTGATCGCACCGGCGGCTACAACCTGTGGACCATCTCGGTCGACAAGAAGGACACGGTGCAGATCACCACGGGCAACGTGCAGACCTACCAGTCGCCCGCGTGGACGCCGGATGGCAAGTACATCATCGCCTCGCGCGCGAATCGGCTGTGGCTCTTTCCCGCGACCGGTGGCACCGGCATCCAGCTCATTCGCGACTCCGCGTCGGCGGGTGCGGCCGCTCCCGGTGGCGGCGGCGGCGCAGCGAGCGTCATTCGCGAGGAAGGCCCTGCCTTCGGCAAGGATCCGCGCTACATCTACTTCGCCCAACGTCGTGGCAGCTGGGTCTACAACACACCGCTCGGCGACTACGACCTGCAGCAGTACGATCGCGAGACAGGTCGCGTCGTCACGAAGGAGAACCGCTGGGGCTCCGCGTTCCGGCCCACGCTCTCGCCAGACGGCAAATGGCTCGTCTACGGCACGCGGTACGTCGACCACACTCGGCTTCGCGTGCGCAACCTGCAGACGAGCGAGGAAGACTGGCTCACCGGCCCCGTGCAGCGCGACGATCAGGAGTCGCGCGCGACGCTCGACGTCTACCCGGGCATGAGCTTCACTCCCGACTCGAAGTTTCTCGTCACCACGTGGGACGGCAAGCTGTGGAAGGTTGCCATCGACACGAAGCAGCCCACGGAGATCCCCTTCGAGGCGGACGTCGTCCAGGCACTCGGCCCACACGTCGGCTTCGACTATCGCATTTCCGATTCGGCCACGTTCGTCGTGAAGCAGGTCCGTGATGGGACGCCAAGTCCCGATGGCAAGAAGCTGGCGTTCGTCGCGCTGGATCGGCTGTACGTGATGGACTATCCGGGCGGCACGCCCAAGCGACTCACCACGACGAATCGCGGCGAGTTCGAACCCGCCTGGAGTCCCGATGGACAGTGGATCGCGTACACGACGTGGGACGATACGATCGGCTACCTGAATCGCGTGCGCAGTGATGGCAGCGGTCGTCCCCAGCGTCTGACGCCGCAGCAGGGACTATGGACCAATCCCGTCTACACGCCGAACGGCCAGCGCATCGTGGCGACGCGCTCGCCGTCGCGCGCATTCCGCACGGGCGGCGGAGGCGGCGGTGGCGCGGCGGGCGGACGTGGTGGTGGCAACGGTGAGCTGGTGTGGATTCCAGCCACTGGTGGTTCGTCCACCTTCATCGCGACATCCGTGGGCGAAGTGCACTTCAGCGCGCGTGACACGTCGCGCATCTTCGCGTACAGCGGACAGCGTGGCCTCTACTCGATGCGCTGGGATGGCACCGATATCAAGGAAATCGTCCGCATTCAGGGTGCTGCGCTGCCGGGCGCCGCTCCCGGCGGACGCGGTGCCGGCGCGAGTTGGGCGCAGATCTCACCCGACGGGCAGCATGCGCTCGCGATGGTCAACCTCGATCTGTACTACATCCCCGACATTCCGTGGCCCGGTGGTCCGGTGCCCACGATCACGGTCGGTGCCACGGGCGGCGGCGGCGGCGGCGACGGAGCCGCTGGCGGCGGCGCAGCCTTCCCGTCGCGCAAGCTCACGGACATCGGCGCGCAATTCCCGCAGTGGAACACCAGCAGCAGCGTCCATTGGTCAATCGGCAACGCGCACGTCGTGTACGACGTCGACCGTGCGATTGCCTTCGACGACTCGGTGCGTCGCGCGAATCCGCGCCCGGCCGCCGCAGGCAACGCCGACTCCGCCAGTGCGACGCCCGCCGCGGGACGTGGTGGCCGACCGCCGCTCGCGACCTACAAGCCCGTCGAGACGCGCATCAAGCTGATGGGCGATCGGGACATCCCGCGCGCGACAGCGGTCCTGCGCGGTGCTCGCATCATCACGATGAGCGGCACGCAGGTGATCGAGAAGGGCGACATCGTCATCACCGACAATCGCGTCACCGCGATCGGACCAAGCGGCACGCTCACCGTTCCCGCGGGCGCGCGCGAGATCGACGTCACGGGGAAGACGATCAGTCCCGGCTTCGTCGACACGCATGCGCACCTGCGCGTCGCGAACAACGTGCATCGCGATCCCGTGTGGAGCTACGCGGCCAACCTCGCGTACGGCGTCACCACCGCGCGCGATCCGCAGACAGGCAGCACCGACGTCCTTTCCTACGAAGACCAGGAGAAGGCAGGCAAGGTGCTCGCGCCGCGTATCTACTCGACGGGACCCGGCGTCTTTGCGGCCGAGAACATCCGCAACCTCGAGGATGCCCGGCGAGTGCTCAAGCGCTACGCCGACTACTACGACACGAAGACGATCAAGGAATATCAGACCGGCAACCGCGAAGTGCGGCAGTGGGTCATCCAGGCGGCGAATGAGCTCAAGCTCATGCCGACGACGGAAGGTGGTCTCGACTACAAGATGAACATCACCGAGGCCATCGACGGCTACAGCGGTCACGAGCACACCATCCCGACGTATCCGCTGCAGTCGGACGTCATCCGCCTGCTCAGCGAATCGGGTATCGCCTACACGCCGACGATCATCGTCGCATATGGCGCTCCGTGGGCCGAGAACTACTGGTACGAGCATACGGACATGCTGCACGATTCGAAGCTGCAACTGTTCACGCCGTGGAGCGATCTCGAAGGGAAGATCCTGCGTCGCGGCGGTTCACCGGGCGCGGTGACGACAATGGGCCAGGCCGGCTGGTTCCACGACACGCAGTATCCGATGAAGCTCGTCGGCGGCGACATCAAGCATCTCATCGATGCCGGCGGCAGCGCGGGCGTGGGCTCACATGGGCAGCAGCAGGGCATCGGCTACCATTGGGAACTCTGGAACATCGGCATGGGGAACGGCATGACGCCGATGGACGCCCTCAAGGTCGCCACCATCCTCGGCGCCAACGCCCTCGGACTCGGCAAGGACATCGGGTCGCTCGAGGTCGGCAAGATGGCGGACCTGCTCGTGTTCGACAGAAATCCACTCGACGATCTGCGCAACTCGAGCTCGCTCAAGTTCGTGATGAAGAACGGTCGCATGTACGATGCGACGAACCTGGACGAGGTCTATCCGCGCAAGGTGAAGGGTGCGCCGTTCCCGTGGAACGAGGACGAATCGCCGACGCGCGACAAGTTGTTGGCTCCTTGATCTGATTGCCGGGGCGACGAGTGATTCGTCGCCCCGGTCTCTTTTTCAGAACCAGTTCGACACGCCGGCCAATACGTTCAGCGCGGTCTTGAAGGCATTCCACTCAGCCGTCGGCTGTGCCTCGTGCTCGCGTCCATTTCGATCCGGATAGGCGTTGCTGCCCGACGAATTGATCTCTCGGCCGACGGATGCGATGCGAATCGTCCATCCTTCGCCGTCGACGATATTTTCTGCGTTGTAGTCGGTGTGCCACCGCTGGAGGCCGGCTTCGTCAGCGGCGGCCCAGAACGCACGCCACTGCTCCGCCGTGGGCACGACGCGAACGCTGTCGGTCGGTCCATTGGGCACCCAGATGAACGGCCGACGCCGTGCGACGATGGTATCGCCGCGCAGCTCGATCTGTCGCGACGGCGCGCCGAAGCCACCGATCGAGAACTCGAGCACCGTTGGCCGACCCTCGTGCTGGAGCGGCGACGTGGTATCGATGCAGGCAGCCGCGAGCACCAGCGCGGCGAAGCCGGCGCGGCTGCGGAGTCTCGGCAATACGGACATGGATCACGGCGAGTGTGGAGTTCATCGATGCGTTCATCTCGCGTAACTTCATCGGGAGGCGTTTCGTCACCTCCACGACTGTCATCCCGCAGGCGCCGCAGCCCCTGTCGCCTTCGGGCTCATGCGCGATCACACTTCCACCTGAAACGCTTGCGATGATGGCGAAAGCTGACGACGCCGAAGTGCTTTCGATCGACGGATGCGATGTGCGCATCACGCATCCGTCCAAGCCGTACTTCACGCGCGGCGTCCAGCTCACGAAGCTCGACCTCGTTCGCTACTACCTATCCGTCGCCAGCGGCGCCATCGCCGGCATTCGCGACCGGCCCATCGTGCTCAAGCGCTTCGTGAACGGCGCCGAGGGCGATCCGTTTTACCAGAAGCGAGCGCCGGACAATCGGCCGGAGTGGCTGCGCACCGTCACGCTGTCCTTCCCCTCCGGCCGCACGGCGGAGGAGATCGTCGTCGACGACGCAGCCGGCCTCGCATGGATCGTGAACCTCGGCTGCATCGAGCTGCATCCACACGCGGTGCGTGCAAGCAATCTCGATCATCCCGACGAACTTCGCATCGATCTCGATCCCGGCCCTGGCGTCGAATGGGACGACGTGCGCCGAGTCGCGATGGAGGCGCGCGGGTTGCTGGAGGAATTGGGGCTGCGCGGATGGCCAAAGACGAGCGGCTCGCGTGGCATGCACGTCAACGTCCGCATCGAGCCGCGGTGGACGTTCTCCGAAGTGCGACGTGCGGCACTCGCGTTCTCGCGCGAGATCGAGCGTCGTGCGCCCACGATCGCGACGTCCAGGTGGTGGAAGGAGGAGCGTCGCGGCGTGTTCCTCGACTACAACCAGAACGCGAAGGATCGCACTACCTGCTCCGCCTATTCCATCCGGCCGACGGCTGACGCGCGCGTCTCCGCGCCGCTCGAGTGGGACGAGATTCCCGATTGCGATCCATCGGCGTTCACGGTGCTGACGATGCCGGAGCGCTTCGCGGTCATCGGCGATCCGCATGCCGGCATGGACACCCACGCCGGCTCGCTCGACGGACTGCTCGATCTGGCCGCCCGCGACGAAGCCGCCGGGCTCGGCGACGCGCCATGGCCGCCACACTTCCGCAAGGCGGACGGCGAGGCGCCGCGCGTCGCGCCGTCACGCGCGAAGGGCGCCGCGAAGAAGGCCGCGACGCCGCGGGCGAAGATGCCGCTCATCGTCGTCGCGAATTCGCCGGACAAGGCGGCGGCGCTCGACGGCCTCGAGCGGTGGAAGGTCGCCCATGCCGACGTCGCGACGCTGCTCGCCATCGATGACGTCCTCATCGACTCGATGCGCGGCCGGTCGTCGACATGGACGCGCATTCGCGTGAATCTCCGCAATGTGCCGGAAATACAGCGTCCGCCGCAGGGTACGCCCGATCCCGATGACGATCCGACGCGTGCGTGGCGCGAGGCGCGTGCGAAGATGAAATAGTCAGACCGCGAAGATCTCCCCCAACTCCTGCGCCGGCACCACCTCGAGCTGGGCAAACGTGCAGTCGACAGGACGCTTGTCGGTCCGCCACCGGCGAAACTGGGCCGTGTGTCGAAAGCGCGTCCCCTGCATGTGGTCGTACGCCACCTCGACCACGAGCTCGGGACGCAGCGGATCCCACGAGAGATCCTTCCCCGCACTCCACCGACTCTGTCCGCCCGGCTTCCGCTGTGCATCCGATCCCTCTTCGGACGCCGCCCAGGCGCGCCACGGATGCCCATCGAGCGAATTCGCGCGATATGGCTCGAGGAACTGCACGAGCTCCTGTCGCTTCGCGAGCGTGAAGCTCGCGCACACGCCGACGTGCTCGAGATTGCCGGCATCGTCGTACAGACCGAGCAGCAACGAGCCGATCGCCGTGCCCTCTCCGTTCTTGTGCCAGCGAAATCCAGCGACGACGCAATCGCAGTCTCGCTCGTGCTTCACCTTGAGCATCGCGCGCTTGTTCGATTCGTAGAGGCCCGTCTCCAGCTTCGCGATCACGCCGTCGAGCCCCGCGCCCTCGAAGCGGCGAAACCAGTCGGACGCAGTGTCGCGATCCGTCGTCGCTGGCGTGAGATGCAGCGGTGGCTGTGCTCCCGCGAGCAACGCCGACAACGCCGCGCGTCGCTCGCCAAACGGTGCAGTGCGATAGTCGCGATCACCTGCGCACAGCAGGTCGAAGAACACCACGGACGCCGGCATCTCACCAGCGAGCTTCTTCACGCGCGATGCCGCCGGATGAAGGCGGAGTTGAAGCGCCTCGAAATGGAGTCCACCATTCTGCGCGATGACGATCTCGCCATCGAGCACACACCGTTCGGGCAATTGCGCTTTCAGGTGCTCGGCCAACTCCGGGAAATATCGATCGAGCGGCTTCTCGTCTCGGCTCTGGATGAACAGCTCGTCGCCATCGCGGAAGATGAGCGTGCGAAAGCCGTCCCACTTTGGCTCGAAGATCCATCCGTCGCCGGGCGGGAGTTCACTCACGCGTTTGGCGAGCATTGGAAGGAGGGGCGGATTTACGAGAAGATTCACGCGATTGACCGGAACGTCGTGGATGCGGCGAAGTCAGCGAACCGTCGCGGATGCCTACAACGTTCGGGTCGTCACCGTCGCCGCGCAACTGCATGTGTTCACGATCGCGCCGCTACGGCAGATGCGGTGAAGCGCGTCACTCAGTTCCGGAGTCGTGAAGCCAATCGCGCCGCCTTCGTGTTCAGGTAATTCTGCTCGGGAATACTCGTCGTCCGCTCGCCCGCGGCCCGATAGTGCGCGAGCGCACGCGCCTGATCGCCCGCCATCTCGTACAGGTGTCCACGCACCGCGTCCAGCCGGTAGTGCCCGCTCACGCGCGCATCCGCATCGAGCGCGCTCACGAGCGCCAGCCCAGCCGCCGCCCCCTGCACCATCGCTGCGGCGATCGCGTGATTGAGCTTGACCATCGGATTGTCCGACATGTGCATCAGCAGGCCGTACAGCGCCAGGATCTCCGGCCAATCCGTGTCCTCGACACGCGGCGCCGAATCGTGCACCGCGGCGACCGCTGCCTGCAACTGATACGCGCCGATCGACCCACGCGTGAACGCCTGCGACACCAACGCAATTCCCTCGACGATTTGCGCCTGGCTCCAAAGACCGCGATCCTGCTCGTCGAGCGGAATGAGCTCACCACTCGGCCCCGTGCGCGCGGCGCGGCGTGCGTCGGTGAGCAGCATCAACGCGAGCAGTCCGGCAACTTCGTCGTCGTTGGGCATCAGTGCGTGAACGGCACGCATGAGCCGTATCGCCTCGTTCGAGAGATCGGTGCGCTGCAACTCGGCCCCAACGCTGCTCGTGTACCCTTCGCTGAAGATCAGGTAGAGCACGTGCAACACGGCACTCCGTCGTTCGACGCGATCGTCGTCGGTCGGCAACAGGAATGAGACCTTCGACGTCTTGATGCTCTGCTTCGCTCGGCTGATCCGCTGCGCCATCGTCGCTTCGGGCACGAGGAACGCATTGGCGATCTCCGCCGTCGTCAGGCCGCCGACGGCACGCAGCGTGAGCGCAATGGCCGACGGCGGCGTGAGCGCGGGATGGCAGCACATGAAGAGCAGTACGAGCGTGTCGTCCTCCTCGACGCCCAGCTCCGCGTCCGGCGGCGGCACGAATGGCTCGTCGTACGCACGCTCTATCGCGACCGCATCCTCGCGTCGGCGACGGGCCATCTCGCTGCGCTGTTGATCCTTCATCCGCCGGAGCGCGACCTGATACAGCCACCCGCGCGGATTCGTCGGGACGCCGGCGACGGGCCACTGCGTCGACGCCGCGATCAATGCCTCCTGCACAGCGTCTTCTGCCGCCGCGAAGTCTCCCTGCTTGCGGGCGAGGACGCCGAGCACCTGCGGCGCGATCTCGCGCAGCAGGCGCAGGGCGTGTGACGCCGAAGAATCGGCCGAGGCGTCCTGCGTCACACGTCGGTGGGCAGTCCGCTCATGACCTGCCGAACTTCGACGTTCATGTTGAGCGGCGCGCCGCGCGGTCCGGGTGCTGCGGAAATCTCGGCGGCGAGCTGATAGGCGCGGGCCGGGCTGTCGACGTCGATGATCCAGTAGCCGGCGAGGAACTCCTTCGCCTCGGGAAAGACGCCGTCCGTGACGGGCGTGCCATCCTTTGCGGCCTTGACCACCTTCGCCTCGCCGGGCGCAGCCAGGCCCTCGGCACCGACCCACTCGCCGACGGCGGCCAGCTTCTTGTTGAACGTGTGCATGAACGCCATGTGCGCCTTGAAGTCCTCGGGCGACCAGTCGTTGATCTGGTAGTCACGCGTTCCGGCCGGCGTGTGCATCATGAGCATGAACTTCATGGTTCGATCTCCTCTCGGGGTCGGGGCGCCATGGTTGGCGCTTCTGGAAAGAAGTCGGAGCCGGTTGCGGCCTCTCTACATCCCGATTGGTGTGTACTGAGGAGACCCGGATGCTGTCAACCGCGATTCACGATGGTGCTCCGCGTTGCGCTGTTGGTGGCGCAACGGACAGCGGTCTGTATGAAACCGCGGAAGGAAACAGAAACAGCAGGATCAAACGGACCGGGTGAGAGCCTCAAGAAGGGATCGCACACACAATCTGATCCAGCCCGAGCGACGCGAACGCGTCGTCCAGCCGGCCGAGGTGTCATCGCTGATCTCGATGCTCGAGCCGTTGCCGCAGACCGCGCGGCGTGTGGTGTACTCGAAGGCCACGGTGCCCTTCGCGTTGGCGATGCGGCGCTCCAGGGTCTGCGCGGATGCTGACTGCGCCATGACCGCCATGGCGACCATCGTGAAGAGCAGGTTCCTCGCTCCGCCCGGGACGACTGTATGGTCTTCATGGGTTCACGATCTCCTCGAGGGCTTTCAAGGCGCGCGGATCCTTCGACTGGCCGATGTGGAACAGCGCATCCTTTCGCAGTTCCTGATTCGGGTCGGTCCTCGCGATGGCGATGAGCTTGTCGAGCCCACCGCGCTGGGCAAGGTGGAAGATGATGTCCTTCTTCAACGCGACGGGCACACGGTCATAGACCGCCGAGAGCTCATCGCCACCCTCCGTCTTCCGGGACGCGAGATGAAAGAGCGCATTCTTCCGCTGCTCCATCGTCTCCTTCGGATCGACGATCACGCTGACCAGCCACTTGTTCGTCTCGGGACCGGGGCGTGACGCGATGTGAAAGAGGATGTTGCCGCGCAGCTCGGGGTCGGTGACCTTCGCATAGGCTTCCATGAGAAAGGCAGGATCCTGCGCCAGGTGAAAGACGGCATCGGTCCGCAGCGCGAGCGGTGCGTCGTTCGAGAGTGCGAACGTCTTCACGATGCTGCGCGCCCGATCCGACCGGTTCTGCGCGAGGGCGAACAGTGCGTTCTGTCGGACACCGCGTTCGTCGGCGTGGAGGAGCAGATCGGCGACTGCATCGACGGCCGCGTCGCTCTTCGCCTGCGAGAGGTGGAACACCGCATCGGAGCGGACGTCGGCACTCGGGTCACCCTTCGCCACGCTGAGCAACAGCGTCTCGCGATCGCTGCCGGACTTCTGCGCGAGGATGAACAGTGCATTCTTGCGCAGCGGTGTAGAACACGCCTCGCGCCGCGCCAACACTTTGCGCAGGAGAGGCATCACGCGCTCGGAGTCCATCTGCTGCAGGGCATCGAGTGCGGCGATCTGCATCTCCATGTCGGCGCAACCACGGTCGGAGCCAGTGGCGGCGCGCGTGACGTCGCGCTTCGCGGACGGATCGCCCCGTTGAGCGAGCTGTCCCTTGAGTTGAATCAACAGCGCCGACGCGTCGCTGCGCGTGCCGGCCTGCGGATAGCCCGGATCGTTGGCTCCGTTGTCGTCCCGCGCGACGCGGTTGGTTGTCGTCCCGAGCGAAGTCGAGGGACCTGCTCTTCCGCCCTTCGATCCGGGCTTGCGCTGAAGCGTCAGTCGAGTATACTGAACCATATGGTTCAGTATGCGGATACACTCGACGCAGCCTTCGCTGCCGTCGCCGACCCCACTCGGCGAGGCATCCTGGAGCGGCTCGGCCAACGCGACGCCTCGATCAGCGAGCTTGCCGACGCGTTCGAGATGACCCTCACCGGGATGAAGAAGCACGTGCAGCTGCTCGAAGGCGTCGGCCTGGTCGTCACGAAAAAGGTCGGCCGCGTCCGACTCTGCACCTTCGGGACGCGGCAACTCGTGGATGAAGCCGCCTGGATCAGCAGGTACCAAGCGATGGTCGAAGCCCGCTTCGACCGCCTCGAGGCATTCCTCGAGCAAACCAAGGGAGATGAATCATGACGACGACGGCCAGCCCGAACCGCGCGACGATCACCACGCCGATGGACCGCGTGATTCACATCGAACGCATTTTCAACGCGTCGCGCGACCGCGTCTGGCGCGCCCACACGGACCCGAAGCTCGTGGTGCAGTGGTGGGGCCGCGGCAACATGGTCATCGAGCGCGATGAGGTGGAACGCGGCGGCCACTGGCGCTACGTCGAGGACACTCCCGAGGGTAGATACGGATTCGAGGGCCGGTATCGCGAAGTCACCCCGCAGGAGCGCATCTCGCGCACGTTCGAGTGGGATGCAATGCCGGGCTACGTCATCGTCGAGACGACCGTCTTCGAAGATCTCGGCGATGGCCGCACGAAGCTCACCACCGACTCGCTGTTCCACACGACCGAAGAGCGCGACGGGATGCTCGAGGCTATGGATACCGGAGTCGACGAGAGCTACGACGCACTGGACCGCCTGCTCGCCACGATGAAGTAACGCAGGACCTGAGCTGTCGCCGGGAACGAAGGTGCTATCTTTGCCATGTAACGAGGGCCATTCGACAAGCGGCGACAGCATCGGGAGGCGGGCATGTCACGGGCATTCTTGAGAGACGACGCGGAAGGCGAGATGCCTCGCCGCAACTATGCACTGCCGGAGCGCGACGATCCTGGGTACGAGCGTGCGGCCGCGCGTGCACTACTCGAGGCTGCGCGCGTAAACGAGACGCAACTCGCTGAACGCGCGACTGGCTTCTACTGGGGTGAACCACTGCTGCGTGCGTACGTCGAGGAGATTCTCGTCGAGGCCGAGCGCGACAAGGACGACCGCCTCGAGCAGGTCGCGCGACGCTACCTCGGCTGACGTCCCTGGAGAAATCGTCGTACCGCAGGGTCGCTCGACAACCCGATGGCGATCTCATAAGCACGACGTGACTCCTCGCGATCCCCTGCCCTCGCGAGGAGCTCAGCGCACGCTGCCCAATACGTCACGCATCGCCTTCGTCAGGCGTCAATTCGTCGACTCATATCCCAGCACGATCTTGCCGTTCTTGAATGCGCGCTCGCTCACCTGCTTCATGTCCAACCGCTTCGTCACGCCCTCGAACATCGTGCGTCCCTTGCCGAGTGCGAGTGGACTCAGCACGAACTGATAAGCGTCGATGAGCCCTGCATCAGCGAGTTGGGAGATGATCGTGCCGCTGCCCATGATCACCATGTCCTCGCCCGACTCCTGCTTCATCTTCTTCACGGCGTCAACCGGATCGGTCTTCACGAGCGTCGTGTTCTGCCACGTCGCTGTATCGAGCGTTTTCGAGAACACCACCTTCCGTCGGCGGTTCATCCCCTCCGCGACCACTGGCATCTGCTCGATCGCCTGTGGCGTCGGCCAGAAGCTCTCCATCAGCTGATACGTGATTCGCCCGAACACCAGCGTGCTTTCGCCGCCGCGCGCGTTGCCGGCGACGAACTCCTTGAACTCTGGATCCTCCGAGCCTTCGTGCGCCCAGCTCATGCCACCCTTGTCGTCGGTGAAATAGCCGTCGAGCGAAATCTGGTTGAAAACGCTGACCCTTCGCATTGTTTGTCTCCGTTTGAGGTCCTGGTCAGACGCGATGCTTGTTCGCGTCGATGAAGTCCTGAACTACCGGATCCTCCGAGCCGACCCTGATGGGACGCACCTCGACGACCCCATGCAGCGACGTTGGACAGCGAGCCGCCCACGCGATCGCGGCGTCGAGGTCGGGCACGTCGATGATGTGAAAGCCGGCGAACTGCTCCTTCGAGTCCGCGTACGGTCCATCCACCACCTGGGTTTTTCCACCGACGACTCGCACGGTCGTCGCTGTCGACGTCGGCATGAGCCGTTGCGTGCCCTGGAGGACGCCGGCGTTCGCCATTGCCTCGAGGTCCGCGCTATACGCGCCCAACCATCGAACCTGCTTGTCCTGCGGCAGCTCGGTCCAGCCGGTCTCCTTCACGTAGTCCATCAGCATGTATTTCACGTTCGGGCGCCGTGGGTGAGATCGGCGTCCTTCAGCACAATGACGGGATTGCATACTCACTCTGCACGAGGCCACTCGGATACGATCGCGTCGCTACATGCTCGAGTCGTACATCGCGAGAGAGCGATCCAAATAGCGGAATTCCGTCGCCGAGAAGGATGGGAATGCGCGTGATGATCGCGCGCTGGATGAGACCCGCCTCGAGGAATCGCTGGATCGTCACGCCGCCGTCGATGTAGAGATGTTTCATCCCGCGCTCGGCGAGCCGCTCCACGATTTCCCTCGGCGTGCCGCACATCATCTCACACATCGCGCCCTCGGGTGCAACGAGCTCCGATGCCCTCGAGCTCAGCACGATCACGCGCACCTTGTCGAAGGGCCACGCACCGAAGCCGAGTACCGTCTCGAACGTCTTGCGGCCCATGACGATGGCGTCGATCGTCGCCATGAACTCGTCGTAGCCGTGCGACTCGCTGTGCTCGGGCAGCCAGTCGAGCGCACCGTCTTCGCGCGCGATGAATCCGTCGACGCTCGTGGCGATGAACACTGACGCCGTCATGTCGTCTCCAATCCGAAGTAGTCGATGATCTGCAAAGCCACGGCGTCCGCCGAGATTTCCGTGTTGTCCAACCGGAGATAGTCCTCGCGCCCGTCGAAGCGCCCCTTCGAATTCATCTGATACTGCGCGTCGAGCTCGAGGAGTTGCTTCCTCGACTGTTCGCGATCACGCTTGAATGGCTTCTCGGCAAGTCGAAACTCAGTCTCGTTGCGACGCAGGCGCTCGTCGACCGCGCATTCCAGCTCGACGTACACGACTCGGCCGGCCTGCTCGCGGAAGATCGCCGCGAATGTCTCGACCGCATCGTCATCCGATTGATGATCGAACGCCCAGACATATGTGAAGATGATTCCCGGCAGTTCGCTCGCCGCCACCTCCTCGAGAATTCGATGCCGAAATTCGCTCACGAGCCGCTTGAACTCGGGAGTGCCAAAAGCAAAGAACCTCAGTACGAGATCGATCGTCTGATGGTTATGAAACAGCTTCAACCCTGTGCGACGCGCCAACTCGTGGCCAACGGCCATCTTGCCAACTGCCGGCGGGCCGACGATGAACACCAGCGTTGGCGCCCTCGCGCTCATGGGACGCGGGTGAAATACCCGACGTTGATGTTCCCCTCGCCACCGATGCGCACGTCGTACTCGTGTGGGCCCAGCTTTTCGCGAAGCGTGTCCCAGTTCTGCAGCTCGCGTGGGTTGCCGCCGCGCGACGTATTGCGCATCGCCGTGACCTCCGCGCATCCGTCGATCGCCTGCTCGATCTTGTACAGTTGTGCCGCCGTGCCCGCACCATAGAGACGGATGCGCAACGCGCCGATCCGCTGTCCATTCTCGGTGAGCAGCAGCGCGAACGGCCCATCGAGCTTCTCGTGCGAGCCAATGATCTCGACGCCCGTCATCCCCACCTCCACGCTGTCGACGCGATCACCCGGCACCTTGCTGAGAAACTCATCGTAGCAGCTGGTGTGGCTGCCAGTACGAGTCAGCGCCTTGCTCGGATTGGTGACTGTATCCGGTCGGGTGGTGACGTCAGGGCCTGCATTCGGCGACGCGAGAGGAAATCGCGCGACCGCGAAGACGATGGACCCAACCCCCAGCGCGATCAACGGCAGACCAGCGCCCTTCGACGTCACCTCGAGGCCGAGCCACTTGATAGTGCCACCCGGGCGATCGGAGTATTTCATCAGCACAAGCGCGCCAAAGGCCACGAGCGCGATTCCGAGGACCATCAGCGCGATCAGCATTCCACCACGCTACCGCAGTCCCACCCGCCTCCGCAACAACCATTCAGTGCACAAGAGCAGCACCACGAGCGCATAGATCCACGCCTGGTCGCGCAGCTCTGGCGGCTCGCCGAGCGCGGGCTCGCCCCCCACCGCGCCGGACCGCATGGTGGCTCGGCGCGGCAACCACTCGCGCGACTGATTCACCGCAAGCACCGATGCTCCACCGGTCGTCGTCACGTCGTAGATACCCACCGGCAACGCCGGCGTCTCGGCCACGCTCGCGCCGTCGGTGAAGCGAACGGAGACGGTCCTCCGCTGTGCCGTGCCGTCGCGCCGGATGAGCACGACGGTGGCCACGCTGTCCGCCGGTGCTCCACGACGCCAACGCACCGGCATGCCCGCACGCAGCGCCTCGCCCTCCGGCACAACGGCACGGCGATCGGTGCGTCCCGCCGCGAGCCAGTCGTACAGCGCGCCGAACACCGCCGAATACGCATCGGAGCGCACCCCGCCCCGAAAGCGCCATCGCCAGAACCCCGATGCACCGAGCACGGCGATGCGACGCGGGGTCTCCCAACCAACGAGTGCGACGCGACGATCATCGGGCGACCCGCCGCGACGCGTGACGAGACCCTGCCACTCACCACGCGGCAGCAACGGCGCGACGGACAGCGGCGGCAGGCTGTCGAACGGAATGCCCGCCAGCTGCGGCGCGATCGGTGACACCGGTGCGGCCGCGACGAACCACTCGCCCTCGTCGGCAACGGGTGGCGCGAACAGCAGCAGCGCACCACGCGACGCTGCTCGTGGCGCACCAAAAACCGCTGTGTCGCCATGCATCACGACCATCGGTGCTTCGCGCACGGCTTCTCGTACGTCCTTCTCGTCCGCGCGCGCGAGCGCACCGTCGGTACGCCACATGCCCGGCGCCACCCTGTAGAAAGCGCGCGTCGGTAGCGACGTCACGCCGCGCAATGCAGCGACGGCTTCGCGAGCGTCGTAGTCCGGAGCCGTGGAGACGAACACCGCCGCCGGAGCGCGCGTGACGTCCACGCCGAGTGACAGCGTGTCGTTGTGTAGCTCGCGATCGCCCGTCGATCGCACGATGGCGCGCAACAGTGCCCCCCGCTCCGCACCCGAAGCCACCCCGCGCAACTGCACGACGCGCTCGGCAAATGGATCCAGTGCGGTCGTATTCGTCGTGTCGAGGATGACGTCGTCGAGACGCAACTCCACGCGCGCGGCGGCGCTGCCAGCGGCGCCGCCCACGAGAGTCACCCGCGCCGTCACGGTGTCGCCGGCAAGCAGCGCGCGCGGAGCATCGAGCGACAACACCCCGACATCCTGTTGTTCGTGCCGAGGGATGACGATGGTGCGCGATCCGCGTGGCAATCCGGGCAGCAGCTCGGGCTCGTCGAGCTCACCGTCGGTGACGATCACCACGGGCCGTCCTGAACCCGTCGCCGCATCGACGACGCCGCGAATGCGTGAGGAGTGATCGGTCGGCAGGCCGCGCGATGCGTCGACCCGAAGCGAGTCGCCGAAACGGCGCATGACGCCACCAAGCCGAGTCGCGGAATCCAGCGCGATCATCCATGCCGACGAATCCGACGCACGCTGCCAGCTCTCACTCGCATCGAGCGCGACATCGGGGGTGAGCCTGGTCGCTCGCCCCGCGGGAGCGCCGAGGAGCAGCGCGACGATCAGCGTCGCCGCGAGGCCGCGCAGGACCGCGAGCGGGAGGGTACGAGGCGAACGAAGGCCGCGACCGTATTGCACGACCGCGGCGACTGCGCCCGCCAGGAGAGCGATGAGCCAGAGAATCATGTTCTCATGTTACGCGGCCGTCGGCACAACCGCTCGACCGACGCAGAGCAGATGTGGGATGTCGTCCCGAGCGCAGCGAGGGACCTGCTCGTCCGCAGTCGTCAGCGCTGCGCGAGCCGAACGACGCCTGGGGTGCCGGCGAGCGTGGCGAGCAACTGCTCGCGGCGCTGGTCGAAGGCTCCACGTGACGAGGTGCTGAGGGGCTCGCCGGTCGTGGAGCGCAGCGCCACGCGCGAATCCTTCTGCACGCCGCCGATGAGCACCTCGAAGTGGAGATGCGGACCCGTGCTCATGCCCGTCGACCCGACGTAGCCGACCGTCTGTCCGATGTTGACGTGCGAGCCTGTGCGCACACCCGCCGCGAACGCGCGCATGTGGCCGTAGCGCGTGACGTAGCCGTTGCGGTGCCGGAGTTCGAGCAGGTTGCCGTAGCCGTTCGACCAACCGGCACGCAGGACCGTCGCGTCGCCGATGGCGCGCACGGGCGTGCCGGGCGACGCGGCATAGTCCGTTCCCTTGTGCGCCTTGAGGCGACCGAGGATGGGATGAAAGCGCGTGCCGAAGTTGGAGGAGATGCGGCGGAACTCCAGCGGCGCGCGCAGGAACTGAGCGCGCAGCGACTTGCCGCTCACGTCGTAGTACTGCGCGCTGGACGACGCAGTCTCGAAGCGGATGGCCGACTGCTCGTTGCCCGACAGCGTGAACGACGCCGCGAGCACCTTGCCCACCTTCGTCACGCCCTCGGGTCCGACGAGCCGCTCGACGAGCGCGCGGAACGTGTCGCCATCCTGGAGGTCGCGGCTCATGTCGACGCGATACTCGAAGATGTCGGCGATGGCCCAGGCCAGTTCGTCCTTGGCGCGCGCAGGGAAGTACAGCGCGGCGCTCGAGTCCATCGCCTGATAGAGCGTGGCGTGGATCGTTCCGCCGACGACGACGGTGTCCGTCGTCCACGGCAGGCGCTCCTCCGCGCCCGACCAGCCGGTCTCCGTGCGCTTCATGCGCAGCAGGCGGTCGATGCCGAGATGAAAGACCAGCTCGCGCGGCGATTCGCCGGCGCTGTCGGCCGTCATGTCCACCGGCATGCCGGCGCGGAGGAAGCGCGCGTCGACGGCAGATGCCGTCGCGGCGCGCACGACTTCCTGCGCGGACTGGTCGCTGACGCCGGCGCGCTTGAGCAGGCCAATGAGCGTCTCGCCACGATTGAGCGTCTCCGTGCGCGAGTGCGGGCGCGCGCCGAGTGTGATGGGCGCGGTGCGTTCGTCCTTCTGGAGGACGTCGGCGGCACGGTGCTCGGGGAGCGCGGGGGTGTAGCGGAGGGCGAGGACGAGCAACAGCGCCACGACCGCATACGCCGTGGCGCGTGCACTACGATGTTTCTTCAATCCATCTGTCTCCGAATGAAGGTCGGGATCTCCATGTCACTGAGATCCTGCGACCCGCCGCTCGGCGTCGTCGGTGGCGACGGACGAGGGGCTCGGGGAATATCGGCGCTCGGGCGCACGTTGGGCGGGATCGTCCCACCACCAGGCAACCGAGAGGGGCGGCTGGGGAACGGAATGACGGGAGCGCCCTTGGGGAGCGTCACGTTGCTTGCTTCGTGCGCGGGAGTGACGAGGCCAGGCTGCACGGCCTTGTCGAAGCCCGTCGCGATGACGGTGACGCGAATCTCACCCTGCATCGCCGGCTCGTGCACGGCGCCGAAGATGATCTCGGCGTCGTCGCCCACCGCGTCATGGATGATCTCGTTGATCTGATGGACTTCACCCAGCGTGAGGTCGGCGCCGCCCGTGATGTTCACGAGCACGCCCATCGCGCCGGAGATGCTGATGTTGTCGAGCAGCGGACTCGAGATGGCCTGTTGGGCCGCCTCCATCGCGCGATTCTCGCCGCGGCCGATGCCGGTGCCCATGAGCGCCGAGCCGCCGCTCTGCATCACGGTGCGGACGTCGGCGAAGTCGACGTTCACGAGACCGGTGACGCTGATGAGCGACGAGATGCCCTGCGTGGCGTGCAGCAGGACTTCGTCCGCCTTCTTGAGCGCATCCTGGAAGGGGATCCCCTTGCCGACGACGGCGAGCAGCCGCTCGTTCGGCACGACGATCATCGTGTCGACATGCTTGCGCATCTCGGCGATGCCCTGATCCGCCTGGCGCATGCGCTTGCGTCCCTCGAAGAGGAACGGCCGCGTCACGATACCGACGGTGAGTGCTCCCGCCTCACGGGCCAGCGCGCAGATCTCCGGCGCCGCACCCGTGCCGGTGCCGCCGCCCATGCCGCACGTGATGAAGACGAGGTCTGCGCCGGCGACGGCCTTCGCCATCTCGTCGCGACTCTCCTCGATGGCCTGCTTGCCGACTTCGGGCCGCGCACCTGCGCCGAGACCCCGCGTCAGCTTCTTGCCAATCTGGATCTTCAGGTCGGACTTCGAGCTCAACAGCGCCTGCGCATCGGTGTTGACCGAGATGAACTCCACGCCCTCGAGGTGTTCATCGATCATGCGGTTGACGGCGTTGCCACCACCACCGCCGACGCCCACGACCTTCATGCGAGCGTTCTGCGCCGCGCTCTCCTCGAATTCGAAGATCATTGCGTACGACACTCCCTTACGACGAGATGCCTGATGGAACGAACGGGAAGGCGCACCGGCAAAAACACTGCGCTCGAAATCACGTGGGGAAACGGAGTCCGCAGGTTGCCCGGAAGCGATGCGGCAATATAACGGCTCGAAGCAATCGGGCCAGTGCTACTCCTCACTCTGGAGGGACGACCGAGAAGTCAAAAGAATACAGCCGATATTTATCCACAAAACGATGACACACATCACGTTTATGATGGCGATTTCTTCCCACCATCAGACCGATCTCGCACGCACGAGGAGACTGACCTGTGGCGTGCCAGCCACGAATTCTGTGGCATTATTTCAACGACCTGCGTCTCAGGGCCCGCTCATTCGCTCGCTGTAGGACGCGGCACGAGTGATTTGACCAAAGGACACAATCACTAGCCGCCACGCATGGGACTTGCTCAGTCCGGTCTCTTGGCGCGCTGCCCCCCCCGCACGTCGCCGCGATGCCCCCCTCCCTCGAGGTTTGTCGAATGCGATTACCCCTGCGTTTGCAGTCGTGGTCCGCAGCACTGCTCATCGTTGGCCTGTCTGCGATCCCCGCTCGTTCCGACGCGCAGCTCAAGCTCTACGTCGCGAATCAACAGGGAACTTACCAGGACAACACCTACGGAGGAGCCATGTGGGGTACCATGACGAGCCTCCTGGATGGCGCCTTTGGTGCCGGCAATGTCTCCCAGTTCGCTGATCTGAACAACCTCGCCACATTGATGACCTATGATCGGCTGTGGCTCGACCAGCGACTGGGCGGGACCCTGAGCGCCACAGAGTACTCCAACGTGGCTGCGTTCCTCGCCACCGGCCGCCGCGCCGTGTTGATCGGAGAGAACGATCTCTGGATCCCGTGGAACGCGCAGCTCGCCAGTCTCGTCGGCGGCACGATCACCAGCACCTGCGACTACACCTCCGCCGTGCCCGTCTTGGCGCACGCCATCACCGCCGGCGTGACTTCGGTGGATCCCGCGTGCACCTCGCTCGCATCCGGCGGCACCAACCTGTTCTCCACCGGTTTCGCCACCCTTTGGGGATCCAACCTCAGCACGCTGCTGGTCCTCGACGCGAACATTCAGGATGATTTTTACGGGGCCTGGGCCGACAATGCTACGTTCAACGCAAACACGGCGTCCTGGCTCGCGGCCAGCAGCGTGACTGCGACACCAGAGCCGGCATCGCTGCTCCTGGTCGCCACGGGACTCGCGGGCGTCACCGCCGTCGTCCGTCGCCGCCGCCGGTCAGCGTAACGCTCGTTCGACTTTGACCAAACGCCCCGCCCGTGCTCAGCACGGGCGGGGCGTTCTGGATTTGGAAGGCCGTTGCCGTAAGGGCGAATAGCGCCCGCCCCATGAGCGTCGCCGACGAAGTCGGCGCACGCGCCCCGTAAAGGCCACGCCGCGTAGCCGGAGCCGCCCCGCTCTTAAAAGAAGTCCTGCAGCCAGAACTTGATCTTCTCGATCAGCTTGTCCATGCCGCCGCCGCCCGAGAGCTTGATCCGCTTCGCCGACGCTGTCGCGCCGCCCAGCGCCATGCGATGAGCCCCGTATTGCGCGAGCCCGACGACAGTCGCGAACTGCGGCGCGTCGACCGAATCACTCAGGCCGCCAATCTGCTCGCTCGGCGTCCCCACGCGCACGCCCGTTCCGAAGACATCACTCGCCAACTCGGCGCTGCCTTCCATCTGCGCTGCACCGCCCGTCAACACCACGCCCGCCGCGAGGCGCCCCGCGAAACCCGCCGCCGACACGTCGCGCTGCACGAGGTCGAAGATCTCGTCCATGCGCTGGTGGATGATGTGCGCCAGCAGCTCCCGCGGAATCTGCCGGTCGCCCTGCGCAACGGTGCTGGGCAACTGGATGATCTCGCTCGGATCGACGAGCGACTCGTACGCGCAGCCATGCTTCTCCTTCAGTCGCTCGGCATCGGCCTGCGTCACACCGAGGCCGTGCACGATGTCGCTCGTCACATTGTTGCCACCGAACGCAATTGTCCCCAGGTGACGAATCTTGCCCTCGTGAAAGACGGCGAGGTCGGTCGTCCCTGCCCCCATCTCCACCAGCGCGACGCCCAGCTCCTTCTCGTCTTCCGTCAGTACGGCAAGCGCGCTCGCCAACGGCTCGAGCACCAGTTCGCGGGTCTTGTAGCCCGCGCGTTCGACCGACTTCCGCAGGTTGATCGCCGGTGACGACCCTATGGTGACGAGATACATCTCCGTCTCCAGGCGCGTGCCGCTCATGCCGATCGGATCGCGGATGCCGGTGTCCTTGTCCACCGTGTACTCCTGCGGAATGGCATGCAGCAGCTCGCGGTCCGTCGGAATGGCCTGCGCGCGCGCGACCTCGTTGGCGCGATCCACGTCGGACTTGTTGATCTCGTCGTTGCTCACGGCGACGATCCCCTTCGACGTCATGGCGCGAACGTGCTCGCCGGCGATGCCGCAATACACCTCGGTGATCTGCGCGCCCGCCATTCGCTCGGCGTCCTGGAGCGCCTTGCGAATGGAGCGTGTCGTCTCCTCGATGTCGGAGACGACGCCGCGTCGCATGCCCGTCGTGCGCGCCTGGCCGACGCCGAGCACCTTGAGGGTCGGATGCTTCGGCAGGTCGCCGACGACTTCAGCGATGATGGCGGTCGTCTTGGCCGAGCCGATGTCCAAGCCGGCGACGAGGCGGTCCGAATTCATGGCAATCTGGCGATCACTTGGTCGCGGTAGCGGAGATCGAGCTCGACTGGTCGCAGCTGACGCTGCGCGAGATCACGCTCGACGGGTTCGATGTCGGAGAGACGCGCGAGCGTGACAGAGGTCATTGCTCGCACATCGAGATTGGCGACGCGAAGCAGGATCTCGTCGTTGCCGGTGCGGGTGATGGAGCTGATCCGAGCGTAGAGGCGGGGCGCATCGCGCAGCATTGCGCCCAGCAAATGATACACTGCGGTATCGCGCGGCGTAGCATTGACCACCGGCGCATCTACCGGAGTGCGGCTGGGATCGAGCGGCAGGGTCCTCCCGCGCTCGTCGACCGCGCGCAGTCCAGCGGCACTCGGCACCAGTGCGACGGGGCGTCGCTCGGTGAGCTCCACGACGAGCGTCCCGGGCAGCTTCCGCGTCACGACGACGCGCTCGACCTGCGGATGCGTCTGGACGCGCTGCACCAACGGGCCGAGGGGATCCCACACGCTGCGCGTCGTGTCGACATGCAGTCGGTCGAGCACTTCGGTCGCCGGCGTGTAGCGCGCACCGAGGATCTCGACTTTCCGCACGCGGAAGAACGCGAACTGACGAAGGAGTTTCGGTCCCCACAGCGGCGACACGAGAATGGCCACCACCAGCACGACGCCGAGGACCACCTGCCAGCGCGGCCGGCGCGGCGACGGACTGACGGGGGCGTCGCCAACGACTCGTTCGCTCACGCGACGCCGCTTCCGAGTGCGACGAGCAGCTCCGGTCCAGAGCGCGTGATGTCGCCGGCGCCCATCAGCACGACGAGATCGCCCGGCAATATGCCTTCGAGGAGCGCGGGCTCGAGCGCATCGCGCGGACCAATCCACGCCGCCGCGCGACCCAGCAGCGTGAGCTGATCGGCGACGAGTTGACTCGTCACCCCGGCCACAGGCTTCTCGCGCGCTGGATAGATGTCGAGCAGGTAGACGACATCCGCCAATGCGAGCGCCTCGGCAAATTCGCGCGCGAAGTCGCGAGTGCGCGAGAAAAGATGTGGCTGAAACGCGATCACCAACCGACGATCGGGCGCCGCGGCGCGCGCTGCCTGCACCGTCGCGCGCACCTCCGTTGGATGGTGCGCGTAATCGTCCACCACCATCGCGCCGCGCGCTTCGCCGAGCAGTTGGAACCGCCGCTCGACGCCGCGGAACCCGGCAATGCCGGGCGCCATCGCGGGCACCGTGGCGCCGAGTCCCAACCCGACGGCGAGGGCCGCGAGCGCATTGCGGACGTTGTGCTCGCCCGGAATGGCGAGCATCACCTCGCCGAGTGCTTCGCCGTCATACACGATGTCGAAGCGGGTGCCGAGCCCTTCGCGCCGCAGGTTCACGGCGCGAAGCCGCGCGTCGGGCGACCCGATGCCATAGCGGATTACCTCTGCGCTCGCGGGCGTCGGCAGCTTGTTCGCCTCCTCATCGTCGGCGCAGAGCACGACGTAGCGTGCGCCGAGGAGATACTGCGTGAACGTACGCCGCAGATCGTCCAGGTCGTCGTAGATGTCGAGGTGATCGGCCTCGAGGTTGGTGACGACGGCAACGGTAGGCGACAGCGCGAGAAAGGAACGATCGTACTCGTCGGCTTCGACGACGAATGCGTCGGGCCGGCCAGCGCGCAGGTTCCCCTTCCACGACGTGACGCGCGCACCGACATACCCAGTGGGATCGAAGCCGGCGGCGGCGAGCGCTTCGGTGGTGAGCACGGTGGTGGTGGACTTCCCGTGCGTCCCCGCGACGCCAACGAGCATCGCGCCTCGCGTCGCTTCGCCGAGCGCCTCGGCGCGTCGCACGACGGGGAGTCCAAGGTCGCGCGCGCGCTGTAGCTCAGGGTGGTCCCTGGGCATCGCACTGGTGACGACGAGCGCGCGCGCGCTGTCGGCGTGAATCGGGTCGTGCCCCTGCTCGACGTAGATGCCCTTGTCGCCGAGGTATGCGGCGTTCTCGGCATGGCTGTCACAGCCGGTGACGTTGACTCCGCGCAGGGCGAAAAGCTCGGCGAGCGCGGACATCCCGGCGCCGGCGATACCGACGAAGTGGATTGGGCGGGGGTCGTTTGCGTCGAGTAGTGTCATTCGCGGCTGAATATACGTGCGCGCATGGGCTCTTCGCGCCGGCCTTCTCGCACCGGTCGGTCGCGCACATTCCTACCGACGGCCACTTCGCGCTAATGTCGTTCCCGGCTGGCACCGGGAACTCCGCGCACTCAGAAGCCGTCTCCACCAACGCGCACTTCCTCCCACCAACCCTCGCGTGCCGCACGGGCCACGACTCGCGCCCGCGACTCCAAACGCCATGCAACCCGCCTCCCCACCCGCATAGGGCGCCATCTTGCACGTTATCTCTTTTAATGGAGACGCCGTGAAGAACCAACGCACTAACGCTCTCAAGACTCCAAACGCCGTTCGCTTCCCTCCCTCTCGTACGAGGAGTTCGCGAACGCTTTTCGAGCGATATGCGTGAGGGAGGAAGCGGGCGATCGCGGAGGAGGGCATCGCGCGTAGCAAGAGACTTGCGGCGGTTTGCGAGGCTCGCAGCGTGTAAGCGCGTGGCCCGACGGAGGCAGTGCCCGCTGACGACAAAACACCCATCCAGAAATACAGACTGCAAACGCAGTTCAGCTCCGACCGATCAACAGCAGAATCCGCCGCGCAATCGTCTCTGCAGCACCAGGCCGCGCCCGAGCCGCCGCACCGGCCTTCAATCGCGCCATGGCAACCGGATCCGCCAGCAACCCACTCACGGCAGACGACAGACTGTCAACTGTCAGCGCAGACTGCGGCAGATTGATCGCCGCCCCCGCCGCCTCGAGCGTCCGCGCATTCACCGACTGATGATCCGCCGCGGCCGTCGGCAACGGCACAAGGATCGCCGGAATCTCCCACGCGAACAGCTCCGCCGTCGTCATGGCGCCCGCACGCACGAGCGCCAGGTCCGTCGCTGCATACGCATCCGCAATCGGCGACAGATACTCCCGCACGCGCACGTTACCACCGTCGAGCGACTTGAATTCGTCGTACGTCGCCTTGCCCGTCATCCAGATCAGGTACAGATCACTCGGCAGGCCGCGCTTCACCCACTCGGCCACCACGAGATTGATCGCGCGCGAGCCTTGACTGCCGCCATAGACGAGCAACACCTGCCCACCAATCGCAGGAAAGCCCCACGCGGTGCGAGCCGCGACACGATCCGGCCGCGGCGACGGCGGCGGCTCGATCGGGGCACCCGTGTCCACATGTTGCGAGGGCACGCCACCAATCACACCCGCCGCTTCAGGGAATGCGAGGTAGTACTCCCTCGTCCACCGGCGAAACGCGCGCGCTGTGAGGCCGGGATAGCTGTCGCCCGCCTGTTGGACGACGGGAATGCTGTGCATCGCGGCATACACGAGCGCGAGTCCGGCCGCATAGCCGCCGGTGCCGACGACCACCTTCGGCTTCTCTCGACGCACCAGTTCGCCCAGCTGTCGCCAGCCGCGCAGCGCACCGACGAGTGTCTTCCAGTTCTCCCACGGCTTCGACCGATACAGCGGATGGAGGTCGAGCAGCAGGTGCGGAAACTCCGTCGTCGGAAGCACCGTGCGTTCGATGCCGCGCATGGCGCCGATGAAGATCGGTTGCACGCTGGGATCGAGGCGCTGCAGCGTGCGCGCGATGGCGAGTCCGGGATAGAGATGTCCCCCCGTGCCGCCGCCAGCGAACAGCACCGTCGTGCGCGTTTCAGTCATCGGCACGCGAGGCCAGGGCGAGGGGATCGGTCGCTTGTTCGCCGATGACGCGCTCCTTCATGCTGCCGATGTTCACGAGCACCCCCGTCATGAACATCGAGAGGACGATGTTGGATCGGCCGTATGAGACGAATGGCAACGTGAGGCCTGTCGTCGGCAGCAGCCCGACGACGACGCCGATGTGCAGATACGCGGTGAGCACCGTGACGAACGTCAGGCCCACGGCAACGAGTTGGAGGAAGGGAGAGCGGGCTTTTCGTGCGATGCGAAAGCCGAGCAGCGCATAGGCCGCGAACGCGATGATGATCGCTGCGAGTCCGACGAAGCCCCACTCCTCGCCGATGTTGCTCGCGATGAAGTCGCTGTACGGGAAGGGCAGAAATCCATACTGCTGCCTCCCCTGCCCGAAGCCGACGCCGAGCGCGCCGCCCGAACCGACAGCGATGAGCGACTGCTTGAGCTGATACTTCATCTGCACCGGAGCACCGCCCGGATCGAAGAAGGTCGTGAGACGCAACAGCGCATACTGCTGGGACTCGATCTTCTTCCACAGCAGCGGAATCGCCAGCGCGACGATGGTGACGAAGTGCGCGATCCGCACACCGCCGGCGAACAACAGCACGGCGAGCATGAGCGTGTACAGCATCGCCACCGAGAGGTCGGGCTCGAGCGCGGCGAGCAGGTCGAGCACGCCGATGACGACGAAGAATGGCAACACGCCCTTGGTGAGCCGCTTGAGCTGGTCGCCCTTCTTCACGATCAGCATCGACGTCCAGACGACGACCGACAGCTTGCCGAACTCCGATGGCTGAAGGGACGTGCCGAACAGGAAGCGCCGCGAGCCATTCACACGCGGTGCAATCGACTCCGGCAGGACGAGACACAGTACCAACGCGAGGATGGTGAGCCACATCAGCGGCCACGCCATCTTCTGCAGCTTCTCCGCATCCACCTTGGCAGCGATGGCAAAGGCGATCACGCCGGCCACCACGCCCGTCAGCTGTCGCGCAACGTAGAACCAGCTGTTGTGATTCTCCTGGTCGGCGATGATCGCGCTCGCGCTGTACAGCACGGCGAGCCCGAACACGAGCACCAGCGTCATCACGAGCACCAACCCGCGCGCCTCGGCGCCCATGCGCCATCGATCGCGCACGCGCGTCGCCGTCTGGATACGCTCGCGCGGCATCGCGGCGGCGGTCACGTCTTCGCGGCCTCCCCTCCGAGCTCCGCCGCGAGCTGCTTGAAGATCCGCCCTCGCTCCTCGTAGTTGTCGAACATGTCGAAGCTCGAGCATGCGGGCGACAAGAGCACCGCGTCGCCCGGCTGTGCGACCTGGCGAGCGCGCGCAAGCACGTCCTCGAACGCCGACCCGAGCTCTTCCACCGCCACGATGCCATCGAGATCCTGCACGACGATCGGCGCCGCCTCGCCATACGCCAGCACGAGCCTCACGTTCCGGCGGAGCGCGTCCGCCAGCGCTGTGTATGGCTCGCCCTTGTGTCGTCCGCCGAGCAGCAACACCGTCGGCCGACGCATACCGCGCAACGCGACCTCCGTCGACGCGACGTTCGTCGACTTGGAGTCGTTGATCCACTCCACGTCGGCATAGAGTCCCGCCGGCTCGATGCGATGCTCGAGCGCACGAAAGCTCTGCAGCGCGTCGGCGATCTGCGCCCGGGCACGCGGCGTCGCGTGGAGGCCGTCGGCGGACATGACCGCCAACGCCGCCGATAGCGCGTTTGCCACGTTGTGGTCGCCCAGTAGTGCGAGGTCGGCGCGGCTGATGAGCCGCTCGCCCAGTACCATCAGTGTGTCGGTGCCGTGATCGTAGTACGCGTCGGCCGCACCGGACGAAATCGTGAAGCGGAGATGCGTACCCGGCACGTCGCGCACCATGGCCTGCACCGCCTCGTCGTCGGCGTTGCTCACCCACACGGACCGCTCGGTCGCGTTGCGGAAGAGCAGCGACTTGTCGGCGTAGTAGGCATCCACCGAGTCGTAGCGGTCGAGATGATTCGCCGAAAGATTCGTCAGGATCCCCACCGCCGGCGCGATGCTCGGCGTATCGTGCAGCTGGAACGACGACGTCTCCAGCGCGATCCAGTCGGGCTGCTTGTCTCGTAGCGCGATCTCCGACAACGGAGTACCGATGTTGCCGGCAGACACGGAGTCGTAGCCCAGCGCCGCCAACAGCGTGTTGACGAGCGCAGTGGTGGTCGTCTTTCCATTCGTGCCGGTGACGGCGATGTACCGCTCGTGCGGCAGGAACTGCAACGCGACTTCGAGCTCCCCGACGATCGACACCCCGGCCTCTCGCGCGGCGACCATCGGTGGTGCATCGGGCGGCACGCCAGGGCTCGCGACGACCAGTGCACTCCTCGCGATACGCGCCAGATCGTGGCCGCCATGCTCCACGACGACGCCGAGCGGCTCGAGCGCGAGCGCGGCACGCAGCACCGAGTGGCCCGCCTTCGCGTCGCTCGCGTAGACGTCAGCGCCGGCGCGACGCAGCAATTCCGCGACCGCTCGACCGCTCCTCGCGAGTCCGATGACGCTGATCTCGCCACGCGTCCATGCCGCGGGCAGCGCTTCCGTGAGCGATCGAACAGGCATGCTAGCGGAGCTTGAGTGTGGTTATGGCGATGAACGCGCCGATGAAGCCGATGATCCAGAACCGCACGACGACCTGCTGCTCGCTCCACCCCTTCACCTCGAAGTGATGATGGAGCGGCGCGCGCAGGAAGACGCGGTTCTTCTGCGCGTATTCCAGACCGTACCGCTTCTTCCGGTACTTGAACACGAACCGTTGCAGCACCACCGACATCATCTCGGCAAAGAACACAAAGCCGACGAACACGAGAATGAACTCCGACTTGAGCGCGATCGCGACTGCACCGAGTGCGCCGCCGAGCGCGAGCGAGCCGGTGTCGCCCATGAAGACCTGCGCCGGATACGTGTTGTACCAGAGGAACCCGATCAGCGCCCCGACCATCGCGAGACAATAGATCGTCAGCTCACCCGAGTGCTGCAGGTAGAAGATGCCGAGGTAGGCGCTGGTATCCACTCGTCCGATCACGTACGCGAAGATCGCCAGGACACCGAATGCGATCGCGCTCAGTCCAGCGGCCAGTCCATCGAGACCGTCCGTGAAGTTGACGGCGTTGCTGACACCGGTCAGCACGAACGTCACCCACAACACGTAGAGGATGCCGAACGACGGCACCACGAGCAGGTACTTGTAGAACGGCAGCGTCGTGGACGCGCCAGGCAATCCGGGCGACAGCGGATGCAACCAGAGATAGGCGCCGAGTGCCAACCCGATGCCGACCTGGCCGAGCAGCTTGTTCCGCTCGACGAGCCCTTCGTTCTTCTGGCCGAGGCGACGCTGCTTCAGCTTGAGGTAGTCGTCGAGAAATCCGATGACGCCCATCGCCGCCGTCACGGTGAGCGCGACGATCACGTAGTGACTGAAGATGCGCGCCCACAACAGCGTCGACACGATGGCCGAGAAGAGGAAGATCAATCCGCCCATCGTGGGCGTCTTCGTCTTGAGGGCGTGCGAGTCCGGCGTTCCCTCGCGAACCACCTGATAGTTCGATGCGGTATTCAGTCGCGCGAGGATGAGCGGACCGACCACGAAGCTGAGGAAGATCGCCGTCACCGCCGCGGCGGCAGCACGGAAGGAGATATAGTTGAAGACGTTCAGCGCGTGGAAGCGCGGAATCAGCGGAACGAGGAGATAGTAGAGCAATTGTCTATGTGGTTACGGATCCGTCCTTCGCCCACTCCGCGATCAATGGCACAACCCGCTCCAGACGGACGCCACGCGATCCCTTCAGCAGGATAACCGCGTCCCGAGCGACACGCGAACGAGCGGCGCTCCATGCGGACTCGGGATCTGCACCCGACGCAACGCGAGCATTCCCAGGCGCCACGCGAGCAAAGGCGTCCGCGAACGCGCCCACCCCAACGAGCAGCTCGGCGGGACTCTCCAGCGCAGACCGCGCGACGTCGTCGTGCAGGCGGTCGGCGTGAGCACCGAGCTCGAGCATCGTCCCAAGCACGGCGACGCGCTGACGCCCCGCCCCAGCATGCGCCAGCAACTCCAGGGCAACTCGCGCCGAGCCCGGATTCGAGTTGTACGCGTCGTTGATCACCGTCGCCGAACCATGCGTCTCGAAGTTCACGCGCATCGGTGGCGCCGGCATCTTCGCGATCCCGCGTGCCGCCGCTTCCAATGACACGCCGCTCTCGCGCGCAACGGCAAGCGCCAGCATGGCATTCCGGAGGTTGTGCACGCCGCGCAGCGGCACCTCCACGCGAACCTCATCGAACTGCAGCCAGCCTCGGCCGTCGGGCTCGCTGCCCCACGACGTCGGACGCACGTCGCCGTCGTCGAGACCCGCCGTTACCGTCCGGCGGGCGAGCGGACGCGCCGCTTCGGCAATCTCCGGCTGCGACGACGGCACCACCGCGCAGGCCACACCGAAGCACGCCGACACTTCTTCGCGCAACACGCCCTCGAGATCGCCGAGCCCTTCGAGATGCTCTTCGGCGATGGAGGTGACGACGACGAGATCCGGTTCGACGATCCCGCGCAGCGCTTCGACTTCGCCCGGGTGATTCGTGCCCATCTCGATGACGGCGATGTCGGCGTCGTCGGGAATGGCGAAGATCGTCAGCGGCACGCCGACGAGATTGTTGTAGTTGCCGACTGTCGCGTGCACCCGGAGCGTGCTGCCCAGCGCGGCGAGGAGCAGCTCCTTCGTGCTCGTCTTGCCGTTGGTGCCGACGACGCCGACGACCGGGCGTCCCCACACGCGTCGGCGATAGCGCGCAAGAAAGCCGATTGCGGCGAGCGTATCGCTCACCTCGTACACTGGGACGCCGAGGTTCGCGGCGCGACGCGCGTCACTGACGATGACCGCCCTCGCGCCCTGCTGCACGGCGTCGGCGAGAAAGTCGTGTGCATCGAACGTCTCACCGATGAGCGCCAGGAAGCAGCTGCCGGGCGTCACATGGCGCGTGTCGGTGGAGATGCGGTCGATCTCGGTGGTGCCGCGCGGTCCGTCGCCGAGCGCGTCGGCGATGCGGTCGAGCGTCCAGAAGCGCGGTTGCTCGAGCGCGCTCGCCTGCGGTGTTCCTGCTCCTGCCATCAGGTCACTCCCTCCGAGATGATCTCGCGCACGATCTCACGCTCATCGAATGGATGCTTCACGGTGCCGCGGATCTGATATGTCTCGTGCCCCTTGCCGGCGAGCACCACGACGTCGCCCTCACCAGACTTCTGCACCGCGCGTGCGATGGCCGCGCGGCGATCCTCGATGCGCTCGTGCCTGCCCAGCGACATGCCGGCCTCGATGTCGTCGAGGATGCGTTCGGGATCTTCGGTGCGCGGATTGTCGCTCGTCACGATCGCGACGTCCGCCCTGTCCTCGGCAATGCGTCCCATCTCGGGGCGCTTGCCTCTGTCGCGATCGCCGCCGCAGCCGAAGACGACGATCACGCGGCCAGTCGTGAAGGGACGGACGGCGTCGAGCGCGCGTTCGAGCGCGTCGGGCGTGTGCGCGTAGTCACGCAACACCGTGGGCTGCTCGCTGATGATCTCGAGCCGCCCGGGCACCTGCGGCATCGACGACAGCCGCCGCGCGATGTCCGTGGGCGACACACGCATCGCCGACGCGGCGCCGGCGGCGGCCAACGCATTCGCAATGTTGAAGTCGCCGATCAGCGGCAAGTGCACCGTGTGTACCTCGGCACCGACGACGAGTGTCCACACGCTGCCGCGCGGCGTGTACACGATGTTGTGCGCGCAGACGTCCGCGCCGTCGCCCAGGCCAAACCGAATGGTGCGCGGCGCCGCAGGCAGTGGAGCCCATGCGGGGTCGTCCGCGTTCACGACCGCCGCGCCGTGGCTCGCGATGAGCGCGACGAGCCGTGCCTTCGCCGCGAAGTACGCTTCCATCGTGACGTGGTAGTCGAGATGGTCGCGCGTGAGGTTCGTGAAGACACCGGCCTCGAACGTCAGCCCGTCGACGCGCCCTTGGTGCAGCGCATGCGACGACGTCTCCATCGCGACGATGCGGACGCCGGTATCGTAAAGCGCGCGCAGCACCCGCTGCAGCTCGACGGGTCCGGGAGTCGTAAGACCGCCACCGCCGTCCATCGCCACTCCCTCGCTGCCGATCAGCACACCGAGCGTGCCGATCGATGCGCTGCGCGCTCCGGGCTCGTCGAGGAGATGTCGGAGCATGCCGACGGTGGTCGTCTTGCCGTTGGTGCCTGTGACAGCCGCGAGCCGAAGCAGACGCGCCGGATCACCGAAGAACGCCGACGCCGCAACGGCTGCGGCGCGGCGCGAATCGCTCACGACGAACGAGGGCAGCGACGTCCGCGACGGATCGTCCACGACGGCGACGGAGGCGCCCGCCCGCTCCGCCTTGGGGAGATACGCGTGGCCGTCCTGCTCCGACCCGCGCACGGCCACGAAGAGCGAACCAGGCTGCACCGATCGGCTATCGTCGGTGATGCCATCCACCATCTGCGGCAGCGCGCCCTGCTCTGCCACGAGGAGTCCGGCTCGCCGCAACGCGTCGGCGATGACCGCCAGGCGAACCTGCGTCACGGCGCTCCCGCGAGACGGATCAGCGCACCGGCCGGGGCGAGCGCGCCCGCCGCAGGGCTCGTCTCGCCTGACGTGCCGGCGCTCAGGGCCACACGAAACCCAGCGGCATGCAGCGCGTGCACCGCTTGCCGGAGCGACAGGCCGTGAACGTCGGGCACGGCACGCGCGGCGAGTACCGTCTTCACCGGTGGAGGCGCCGGAATGCGCGCGACGAACGGCGTCGTTCCCGCGCTGTCCTCCTCGGCCGCCTGCTTCGCGACGCGAAGCGCCTCGCGCTGTGCGGTCGTCGTCGTCTCGGCCTGCGCACGCGTGGCGACAGAGAGGTCGAGAGTGCCGGCTGGCATCGTATCGACGGGAGTCTCGCGGCGGCTGTTCGCCAGGCTGCGGCGGTCGAGCGCCGCGTTGCGCGAGGCGAGTGCCGCCTGCAACACCGCCTTCGTCACCGGCGCAGCCGTAAGACCACCCAGATACGCGCCCTTCGGATTGTCGATCTTCACGAGGATCACGAACTGTGGGTTGTCGGCTGGGAAGAGCCCGACGAAGGTTGGGATGTGCCCGCCGCCGTAGCGCCCGTTGACGATGGATCGCGGCGTCCCTGTCTTGCCGGCGAGGGCAAAGCTGCCGAGATCCGCACGCTTCGCGGTCCCCCCACCCTCGACGACGCCGAGCAGCATTCCACGCACGCGGCGGGCCACGGACGCAGTGATCACGCGCCGGACCACGCGCCGCTCGTGCTTGTAGAGTACCGTCCCGTCGGGAGCACGCACTTCCTTCACCAGCGTCGGCTCGAGCAACTCGCCATCGTTGGCCAGCGCGACGTACGCCGACGCGAGCTGCAGGGGCGTGACGCCGATTTCGTAGCCCATCGCGAGCGAGTTCGCCGACTGCTTCGACCAGCCCGCGGGGGGACGCAACGTCCCTGCCGCCTCCACCGGATATGAAACGCCAGTCGGTGTGCCGAAGCCGAAGTCGCGGAGCGTTTCATATTCCTCGCGTGGCGAGAGCCGCATCGCGAACTGCACGATGCCGACGTTGCTCGAGTAGCGAAGGACGTCGGCGAGTGAATACTCCGGGGGCGGGTTGCTATGATCGTCCGTGATGGTGCGACCGTTGATCGTGAGCGTGCCGCCATGGATCGGTATCATGTCGCTCTCGCTCGCCTTGTTCCCCTGCAGCAGCACGGCGGCGATGAACGGCTTCAGCGTGGAGCCCGGCTCGTACGGCTCGGTGAGTGCGGTGCTCGCCGTGTTGCGCGGATCGGAGCGATGACTCGCCATGGCGAGTATCTCGCCGTCGGTAGGGTCCACGACCACGACATCGCCGCCCTCCGCTCCCATCTTTGCCACGGCGTCGGCCAGCGCGCGCTCGGCGATCTCCTGTAGTTCCTGGTTGATCGTGAGGACGACGCTATTGCCCTGCACCGGCGGTGTCGGCGGCGCCTCCGGCGACTCGAAGCGCCGGCCGCGCGCGTCCTTCATGACGGTGGCGGTGCCGGGCGTTCCCTTCAACAGCGCGTCGAGCGCGAGCTCGATGCCGTCCACCGCCTTGCCGTCGGCGTCCACTCGCCCGACGATCCGTCGCGTTCCGGCCGAGAAGGAATAGGCGCGCTCGATGATCGGCGTCGCGTACACGCCACGCATGGCAATCACCGCCGCGACGTCCACGGCGAGATAGCGTCCCGGCAGCGAAACCCACTTGCGCGACTTGTCGGTCGCGCGCGCGACCCACTCGTGTGGGATCTTCGCTCGCTGCAGCGCCACTCTCAGCTTGCCGAGATCGCGCACTTCCGGCGGCGCGATGTCGAGCTTCACCGTCTCGCGACTCTGCGCGAGCATCTGATCGCGTGAGTCGAGGATGTTGCCGCGCGGAGCCGGAATCGTGCGCTCGGTGCTCGACTGATATTTGCCCATCGCCGTGAGGCGCTTGCCCTCGAACAGCTGCACCTTCGCCGTCCTCACGAGCAGCGCGAGGACGAAGGCCGCCAGCCCGAGATGAATGATCCCGACGCGACTAGGGCGTGTCATGAGCCGCACGCGGAAGGTTGAAGACCTGGCTCGCCGCGGGCACCTGCATCTGCAGGCGCTGCTCGGCGATCGGCTGCAGGTGCGCTCGACTCGTCGCCGAGCGGATGTCGCTCTCGAGGCGCAGCCGCTCAGCGACGAGCGCCGCGCGACGTGCGTCGAGGTCTCGAACTCCGCGTTCGCCCTTGATGCCGATGGAGCGACGCAGGATCACCGCGCCGCTGATCATGAGAAAGGCCACCAGAAGCAGTGCGAGCCTGCCGCGACCACTGCCGGCTACCTTGCGCGTTGCCATGCGCGAAGCCTGGCGCTGCGAGCGCGCGGATTGTGGGCCGTCTCGCCGGGCGAGGCGGTGATGGCGCGCTTGGTGATCACCGCGCCCATCGACCGTCCGCCGCCGCACGTGCACATCGGATGCTTCGGCGGACAGATGCAGTCCTCGCTCCATGCGCGGAATGCGTGCTTCACGAGCCGATCCTCGCCCGAGTGATACGCGATGACCGCGAGAATGCCGCCTGGTGCGAGGCGGTCGCGGAGGTCCGGCAGTGCACGCGCGACGCCGGCCAACTCGTCGTTGACGGCAATGCGCACGGCTTGAAAGAGCCGCGCGAATTCGGGCGCGCCGCTTCGTGCGCCGAGCGTGGCGCGAATCGCCCCGACGAAGTCGTCGCTCGTCTCGAAGAGTCTCGTCGCTCGGCGACGCACGACTTCACGCGCCAGACGGCCAGCCCGAGGCTCGTCGCCGTAGTCGCGGAAGATCTTGAACAGGTCGTCCTCGTCGGCCTCGTTGAGCAACGCAGCCGCCGAGCGCGGCGCGTCGGTGCCCATCCGCATGTCGAGCGGCGCGCCCTCCCGAAAGGAGAAGCCGCGCGATGCGTCGTCGATCTGATGCGAGGAGATGCCAAGGTCGAGCAGGATGCCGGTGAATCGAAGATCCGAGAGTGGCGCGATGCGACCGAGGTCGGCGTAGTTGCCTTCGAATGCCGCGAACCGCTCGGGCGCTTCGTCCGCGAATCGCGTCGCTGCCGTCCGTAGCGCTTCGGCATCCCGGTCGACGCCGACGACGCGCGTGACGCCGGCGTCGAGCAGCGCCGCCGAATGCCCGCCGCCGCCCAGCGTGCCATCGAGGACGAGCGTCCCACCGCCGAGCAACTCGACCACGTCGCCGACGAGGGCTGGCGCATGATAGTCGGTGTCCCACCGATGCTGCGTCATGTCGTCGCGAGGCGGATGGACGGCCCGCGCCATACATTTCCGACGCGATGCCAATGCGGAAACACCTCACCTTCGTCGTTCACGGCGCTCGCGCCGATCGCGCCGACCTGCGACAGACCGTGTCGTGGGTGCGCGAGCGTGGGCACGCGGTTCACGTGCGCGTGACGTGGGGCGCGGGCGACGCCGCGTCGCATGCCGCACAGGCAGCCGACAGGGGGACCGACGTCGTCATCGCCTGTGGCGGCGACGGCACGCTCAACGAGGTCGTGAACGGCCTCGACGGACGCGACGTGCCACTCGGCGTCATCCCCCTCGGAACGGCAAACGACTTCGCGCGGCAGACGGGAATTCCGGAGGAGGCAGATCATGCCATGGATGTTATCCTGCGCCGCAAGCCCGTGCGCATCGATACGGCGTCCATGAATGGCCGGCGCTTCCTCAATGTGTCCACGGGAGGCGTCGGCGCCGAGGCGACGCAGGAGACCCCCGCCGAGGCGAAGGCGTCGCTGGGTCCGTTGGCGTACGCGATCACCGCCGTGCGGAAGTTCGCCGAAAACCAGAATCGCCACGCCACCTTCACGAGCGACGGCTTCGGCCTCGACGTCGACTTCATGGCGTTCGCCGTCGGCAGCGCGCGCATGACCGGCGGCGGCACGATCATGACGCCCGACGCGAGCGTCACGGACGGTCTTCTGGACCTGTGCGTGATCGAGACGATGTCGCGCGGAGCGTTCGCGCGGCTGTCGCTGGCGGTCAAGAAGGGGGAGCATCTGGGTCTGCCGGGAGTGCACTACGCGCAGCTGCCATGGCTGAAGGTGGTGGGCAGCGACCCGCTCAGCGTGAACCTGGATGGCGAGGGCGTGGAGTCGCAGATCTGCGATTACCGTGCTCGCCGCGCCGACCTGTTGGTGCACGTGCTGCATCTGCCCGGCGAAGAGTAGGCGGACAGGAAGGCTGGAGGACAGCACGTACGAAGGGCACACCGAGATGATTCGGTGTGCCCTTGTTTGATGTACTGCCTGTCAAACCATCGAGCCCTTACGTGCTGCGATCGGTCATTACTTGCAGAACTTCTTGATCGAGCCGTCGATGAAAGCGGAGAACTGCGGGGCAGCACCGAGGATCTGCCCTGCCGCTTGCGGGTTCACCTTGCCACCGCGCGGCATGTAGGTGGTTACGGTGGTGAGGAGATCGTTCGCCGACTTGAACTCATCGCACGACTTCGATTTCGGCAGCGTCTCGGCCGCCTGCTGAAGCTCTGCGAATGACGCGACGGCGATGAAGAAGGCCGCCTGCTCGTTCGGGTTGATCTCGTCAGACGCCTTGAGCAGCGTGATCGCCTTCTGGAAATCCTCAGGCTTCTTCGACGCCACGGCTGCCTTGTACGCCGAGCTGCCGAGTCCGAGCATGAACTGCGAGTCGCGCTCCTTGTTCGTGGCATCCGCGGCGACGTCCGCCTTCACGGCCTTGATCGCATCATCGATGGAGCCGAGATCGTTGGAGATCTGGGCGAGCAGCAGGTTCGCGCCAGGAATCTTCGAGTCGATCTGGAGTGCCCGCTCGAGCGACGCCTTCGCGGCGGGCAACTGGCCGGCCTTGCGCTCGTTCTGCGCCTTGAGCACGAGCAGCTGGCTGTTGCGCGGGTACTTCGCAGAGCCGGCGGCCGCCATCTCCGCGGCCTTGGCGAACGCGCTGTCCGATGCAAGGTCCTGAATCTGGCGCCTGTAGTACAGGGTGTCCGCCTGCGCCGTGTCGATCGACACGTAGGCGATACCGGCCGGCACCGACTCCTTGAAGTTGTTCGCGGCACGCAGCACGAGCCAATAGGTGCGGGCGTACTGCGGATCGCCCGGATTGTCGGCAATGAGCTGCTTGGCCGTGGGCACCGCGATCTCCGCCTTGCCCGACGTGACCAGCTCACTGATGACCTGCTCGCGCAGCGTGGTGTTGGTCGGATCGGCGTTCATGAGGCCGACCAGCGCCTGAAGCGCGTTGGTCGTGTCGTTCTTCGACTTGTACGCATCGTACTGCAGCTGGTACGCGATGCGGCTGCTCTTGTCGAGGCTCATGATTTCGCGCGTGATCGAGATGACCGAGTCCTTCCACGGTCCCGTCGAGTCGGCGGTCGTCTTCATGGCGGCATACGCGCTGGCCAGGCAGAGGCGCGCGATCGTCGCCTTCGGATACGTGGCGATGCCCTTCCGCGCTGCCGCGATGGCGACGGCCGGCGTGTTGCTGCGAATGCCGTTCTCGCACGCCTGATTGTCGGCGATCTGCTTGCGGGCGCGGTCGAACTCGCCGACGATCTGCTTCGCGGCGTCCCCGAGGTTGTTCGTCTCGAGGTTCGTCACGAGCGGCTGCGACAGGGAGACGTCGCGCGGCAGGAACAGGCGCGCGTTGATGCGATAGCCCGCGCCCATCTTCTGCACCGTGCCGTCGATGACCTCATCGCCGCGGACGAGCTTTGCGAGCTCCTTGATGTCGTTCGGGCTCAGCGCCGAATCCGGCTTGTAGCCGGACTGGATGAGTGTGTTGTCGATGTCCTTCTTGCTCGTGGGCATCAACGTTCGAATGCTGAAATCACCTTGGACGCGATTGCGAATCTCGTCGGCAAGCTTGACACCGCCTTCCTGGTCGCCTCGGAAGGTCGTGACGAGCACGCGTTTGGTATCGGGGCCGGGAGCCTGCTGACGCTGGGCGCTGGCACGCGACGGAACGATTGTCGCAGCCAGTGCCGCGGCGACCCCAGCAGCCATGAGCGCAGAGCGATGCGGAGCCTTCACAGTCGTAACCTCCAAAACGTTAAACAGATGTACACCGGACGGGTCGCGCAGGGTCCGCTACCAAACACGCAGTGGCGGAAAATTGTAATACATGGGCGAAGAGGGACTCGAACCCCCGACATCCTCGGTGTAAGCGAGGCGCTCTAACCAACTGAGCTATTCGCCCGGCGAAACACTCGCACGAGCGAGGCCTCCGCCGGCCGCACTCGCCATGTTCTCTTCAATTGTTGGTCCGAAACGGCGCTGGTCGTTCCTACTTGAGAATTGCGAGTGGCACGAGGACGCAGTACCCGGCTACAAGCAAGATCGGTGCGATCGTGGTTCCACCCCGCGCCAGATCGGCGTAGCCGAGCAGAATCGTGACGATTGCGATGCCCCACCAGAGCCATGGGCGTGCCTGCGGCGTCGTATCCGTTTGTGCCATAAGGCATTAGTGTAGACCTGCATTTCGGGGGTGTCAAGCGAGCGCACTCACCATTAATCCACTTTTAACGGACGCGCTTCCTCAACCGCTGTCAAGCATCAAGTCCGCCGCTGCGACAAATGAGCGCGGCACCGTTGCGGTCATGTCACCGGTGAGTTCGGCTGCTCCTCATCCGGGCTCGGCGCCTCCCCGATCAGCATCGCGATCGCACTCTCCCGCTCCGCCCGTTCCGCCGCCTCGTCCGCCACCAGCATCGCATCGAGACGACGCCGGTCCCGCGCTCGGCGAGCGAACAGAAAGGGCAGGATCAGCAGCGTCAGCACGAGCATGACGATCGACAGGTCGGCGAACAAGGCGAGCCCGCCGTACCGCTTCTTCGTGCGGTTCTGGTACTCCTTCTCGAATCCCGACAGGGTCACACCGAATGCCTTCCGCACCGCGGCGTCGAGAGTTCGGCCCTCCTCCCAATACCGGAAGAAGAGCGTGAGCCCACGCTCCTGATCCAGCGATGCGAGCTCCGTGACGGCGCGATAGCTGAGCGCGTACGCGGACTGTGCCGCCGCCGAGCCGCCACGAAATCCCTCCTCGAGCTGGTCGAGGGACGGCGTTCCCTTCAGCGCGAGCGCGACGTTCGCCGCAAGCACGTCCTCGCGCCGCCACTCGCGCGCCGCCACGCTCGCGTACCCCTCGTCGAACCAGCGCGGCGGCCTGTTGCCGAGTCGCTCATGCAGCGCCAGGTGGGCGAGCTCGTGTCGCAGCACCTCGATCGGATCGCCGGCGTCGGAGCTCGCCCGCCGGCCCTGCATCACGATCCGCCGCGATTCGGGAAAGGCGATCGCCGCCCCCCACTCCGGCGCTTCCGGCCCCACCCACGCGCGGAACCGCGCTGCATCGGGCGCAATGGCGATGAGCACGCGCTGTCGTGGGCGCGGCAGCCATGGAAAGCTGTCGTTCGCTGCCGCTGCCCGAAGCAGTGCCCGCGCGAGGACGTCCTCCGACGGAAAGAACACGGCGGTGAAGCGACCGACGTCGAGCCGGCGTGGTGCGTCGTCCTGCGCGAGGAGTGCGCGAGCGCCGACCACCAGCAGACACGCGGCGACGACGAGGCGAGTCGCGGCGCGCAGGACACCCGAACGCGTTATGGCTCCCCGCCCTCTTCCACGGTCTTCAGCACCTCGGCGCACTTCTTTCCCCACGGATTGAACTTGTTCGCGGTGAACCCATCACGCCACGTCTGGAGCGCCTCGTCGCGTTGCCCGTTGAACCAGAAGGCGCGGCCGAGCTCGTAGTACGCCTCGATGAGGTTCGGCCCGAGCGCGAGCGTCTTCTGGAAGAAGGTCTGCGCGTCCTCGAACATGTCGCGTTCGAGGTACACCAATCCGAGATAGAAGTGCGCGTAAAGCGTCGCCTTGCGGTCGCTGTCCAGCCGGATCGCGCGCGACAGATGTTCGATGGCCTCGCCGAAGATGCGCTTCTTGAGGCAGATGTAGCCGACGTTGATGCGCGCCAGCGCATTCGCCGGCTCGCGCATCAACACCTTCTGGAATTGCATCAGCGCGTCGTCGTACTTCTCCTGGAGCATCTGCGCCCAGCCCAGCAACGACTCCGCCTGTGGATCGTTCGGCACGAGCTGCAGCGCCCTGGTGAGCGACTCCTCAGCCCCGACGTAGTCGCCGAGCGAGATACGGCTCCAGCCTTTCTCGATGAAGGTCGATGCGCCGATGTGATCGACGACGACCGGCCGATCGGCACTGAACGCAGGCGACGCCGCGCCCTGCAACGTCTTCCATCGCTCGACGAGCACCTTGGCATCCTCGCGCAGGGACGTGAGCTCGGCGAGATCGTGCTCGAGTCCCTTGCCGATGGTGATCAACTCGGCACGGATCGCATCGCGCTCGCTCGCGGCATTCGGCAGGTCGAGCTTCGTCGCCAGCGCGGCGACGCGCGCGCGGTACGCGTTGACGTCAGCCATTGGCCAATGCCTCCACGCCCGCCGCACCGAGCGCGATGCGCTCCGTGGTCGAGAGCAACTGTTCGACGTCGAGATAGATCACGAGCTTGTCGCCATGACGCACGATGCCCTTGAGATATTCGCGTGCGAGGCCGCGAAAGAGCTTGGGCGGCGGTGCGACGGCAGCGGGATCGAACGGCGTCACTTCGGTGACGGAATCCACGACGACGCCGATCCACTCACCGCTCACGTTGAGCACCAGCGTCCGCGTGTCGGCGCGCGCCTCGACACTCGGCAGCTCGAACCGGCGACGCAGGTTCACCACCGGCACCACCCGGCCGAGGTAGTCCATCACCCCTTCGATGTAATCGGGCATGTCGGGAACGCTCGTCGGCACCGTGTATCGCAGCACGCGCTCGACCGCGTGCACGTCGGCCGCGAAGTGATCGTCACCGAGCCGGAAGGTGACCAGTTTGTCCGTCAAGGTACTCATGCGGTCTCCAGAAGTGCCGCGGTCTGGCATGCGGCGATGAGAGCGTCGGCGTCGACGACGGCGAAGATGCTGCCGCCGTGACGGATGACGCCCAGGACCACGGTGTCGTCCACACTGTGCTCCGGTGCGCGGCGAAGGTCGCGGAGGTCGACCGTGATCGCATCCTCCACGTCGTCGATGAGGACACCCACGCGCCCGACCGTCCGGCGAAAGATGAGCACCGCCTCGCTCGGGGCGTCGGGAAGTCCGAGCGACGCATTCGGCGTGAAGACGGGCGTGAGCGCGCCGCGCACGGTGACGACACCGACCATGGCCGGCGGCATCTCCGGCACGAAGTGAATGACGGGCAGGTCGATGACCTCTTCCACGGCGAGCAGGTCGACGGCGAAGCGCTCGAGCCCAATGCGAAAGACGAGGACTTCGGCGAGATCGGCCTTCGACGGCGCAGTCACAGGGGCAGGACGCGTCGTGTCGGCCGCGGCGGCCTGCTCCGCCTCCTTCGCCGCCTGTGACGCTTCCACCAGCTGGGCCGCCGCAAGCGCGCGCGCCAGCTCCACCGGCGTCGAGTCGCGACGCGCTCGCGGGGCCACGACCGGCGCGTCGATGACGATGGGCTCGAGCGGCGGCGCTTCCGCGCTCTGCCCGGGCGTCGCGCCCAACTCGCTGTACCGTATGCGCTTCTTCTTCATTCCTGGTCGTCCGCCACGTCGGCCATCAATTCGGCGTCGATCGTCGAGAGCGTCCGCATCGCGCCGACGAACAGCGCCTGCGTTGCCAGCGTGTTGATGCGCCGCGGCACACCGCCGCTCCGCTCAGCGAGCGCCGCGACGGCATCGTCGGAGAAGATTGGCTCCCCGTTCCAGCCGGCCACACCCAGCCGATGCTCGACGTAGCCGCGCACGTCCTCCGTCTCCATCGGATCGATGTGAAAGCGAAGGCTCACGCGCTGGTCGATCTGCGGACGCTTGCGCACGCGGCCGCGCAGCTCGGGTTGGCCGAGCAGCACGACGTGCAGATGCTTGTCCTGGCGGTCCTCGAAATTGGTGAGCAGCCGGATCTCCTCGAGCAACGATGGGCTGGCGAGTTGCGCCTCATCCACGACGAGCACGGGACGTCGTCCGTTACGGTGCAGCTCACCCAATCGCGCGCCGAGCGCCTCGATGACGGCGAGCTTGCCGCGCGGGGGCGCTTCGATCCCCAATCCGCGCGCGACGGTCGCGAGCAACTGCGACGGCGTCACCTTCGGATACGGGAGCGCGATCACGCGGCTCGGCGTGTCCTGCAGCCGGTCCGCCAGCGATTGCGCGAGCATCGTCTTGCCACAGCCGATCTCGCCGGTGATGAGCGACAGTCCGCCGCGGAGGTCCGTGGCGTCGTACAGCAGCCGCGCGAACCCTTCCGCGAACGCCGGCGACGTGTACACGAACGCTGGATCCGGGCTGTTCGAGAACGGCCGGCGCGCGAGCTTCCAGTGCCGTTCGATCATGCGAACGCCGACCGGCGCGCGGCGAGCAGGTGCACGACCGCGGGCGCGACGTCTTCCAATGCCGAGACGCGATCCGCGCCGGCCCGCTGCAGCGCCGCGTGTGGCATGCCGTAGATGGTGGACGTCTCACGATCCTGCACGACGGCTCCGCCCCCCGCAGCGCGAATCGCGTGCAGGCCCTCCGCGCCGTCGCGTCCCATCCCCGTGAGCACGACGCCGACGCTCTGATGTCCGAACTCGTCGGCGACCGAGACGAACAGCGGATCCGCCGCCGGTCTAACGCCCCAGATCGTCGGGCCGTCGTCGAGCACGATGTGCCGGTTGCCGCCCATCGCCGCACCAACGCGCATGTGCATGCCGCCTGGCGCAAGGTAAACGCGATTGACCTCGACCTTCTCGCCCTCGTGCGCTTCCGTCACACGGAGGTGGCTCATGGAATCGAGGCGCGTCGCGAGACTACGCGTAAAGCCTGCCGGCATGTGCTGGACGACGAACACCGCCGCGCCGAGATTGCCTGGCAGGTGTGGGATCACTTCGGCCAGTGCGCGCGGACCACCCGTCGAGGCCGCGATTGCGACAGCCCAGTTCGCGCCGGCAGAATCGGCGATGCGCAGCGACGGCGTGATGAAGCGCGGACGCGCCAGCAGTTTCACGCCACCGAGGTTCACCTGCGTCGCCGCCCGCAGCGCCGCGAGCAGCGTCTCGCCCACCGTCTCGAGATCGAGACTGATGGGCCCCGACGGCTTGCGCACGAAGTCCACGGCGCCGATCTCGAGACAGCGCAGCGCGAGGTCCGCACCACTTGGCGACGTCGCGGCGGTGAGCATCACGACGGCGCGCGGCGTCTCACTCATGATGTAGCCGAGCGTCTGCAAACCATCCAGCTCGGGCATCTCGACGTCGAGCGTGACGATCTGCGGATCGAGCGCATGGATCTGCTTCAGCGCATCGAGGCCGTTGCGAGCCGTGCCCACGACGTGAAAGTCCGGCGACGCATCCACGATCTGTGCGATCAGGCGCCGCATGAAGGCGCTGTCGTCCACGACGAGGACACTCGATACCGGATTAGATGACACGATCTCCCTTCTTCAGCGAGCGGACCTCGACCCGCCCGTCCTCGAGAAAGAAGTAGACACTCCGCCCGTAATCGAGGCCGGTGTCCTCGGCGAGGAGTGGGATGCCTTCCTGCGCGAGCACTTCGCGCGTGGCGTTGATGTTCCGCTCGCCGACGTTGATCCCGGTGCCGGTGACCAACTGTCCGAACATGCTCGCGCCGCCGATGATCTTGGCGCTGATGCGCGCGCTCGGCGACGAACCGAGCTGCTTCATCTCCTGCAGCATGATCGGGACGATCGTCTCCGGAAACTTTGCCGGATTGGACGTCTCGCGCGACATCGCTCGGCTGGGCAGAAGGATGTGTGCCAGCCCGCCGATCCGCGTCTCGCGATCATACAGCGCGATGGCAACGCACGAGCCAAGGCCGATCGTCGCGATGACGTGCGGTCCCTTCCGAACGGCGTAGTCCGCGACCTTCACGCGGATCTCGGGCGCGATCGTGCTCACAGCGGCCGGAAGACGCGCTCGCGTCCGTCCACCGCGACGAACTTCTGGCGAGCTGCCCCGAGCAGCGTCTCCACCTTGCCCAACACGAGAAAGCCATCCGGCGCCAGCGCCGAGTGGAACTTCTCGAACAGACGCTCCTGGGTTTCGCGATCGAAGTAAATGAGCACGTTCCGGCAGCAGATCAGGTGATGCGGACCCGGTGGGGGCGCTTCGGCAAGCAGGTCCCGCCGCTCGAACCGCACGAGCCGGCGGACTTCGGGGATGATCGTGAACGGGGGTGTCGGCAAGAAGTATCGGCTCCGGAGGTCGTCCGGTGTATCCGTAAAATCACCTTCCGCGAACGAGCCACCCTCCGCGGCGAGCAGGCACCGGGCATCGATGTCGCTGCCGAGCACGCGAACGCGCCGTGCGAGCTCCGGCAAGGCGTGCAACCGCTCGGCGTGCCGATGGAAGAGCGCCGCCAGCGAATACGGCTCCTCTCCCGACGAGCATCCCGCGCTCCACACATTGATCTGCGGAATGGCCCGCTCCCAGAGCGCCGGGACGACGCGCTCCGCGATGGCCGTATACGTCTCGAAGTTCCGGAACAGCTTGGTGACGTTGATGGTGAGGGCGTCGAGCAGCCGCTCATACTCGGCCTTGTCGCTGTCGAGTACCTTCGCGTAATCCGAGTACGTATGCACCCCCCGCGCGCGCATCCGCACCGCGATGCGCCGCCGCAGGCACTTCTCCTTGTAGCTCGCGCAGCCGAAACCCTTGTCGCGCGCGATCTTTTCCGTCAGCGCCGCAAATCCGGCATCGGTGAGGTCATTCACTTACAGCACCTGACGAACGGCATCGAGGTTCGTGCGCACGATGGCGTTCGTCGGATCGAGCACGAGCGCCTGCTCCCAGCACTTCACCGCCTCGTCGCGCTCCTGCCGCTTGAAGCGGATGTTGCCGAGCTTGAGGTAGACGTCGTCGCCAAGATTGGGGTTGAGCTTCACCGCGCGGAGATAGCACTCGAGTGCGTCGTCATAGCGCGCCGCCCGGTAGTGGCAGTCACCGAGATTCTTGTGCAGCTGCGCCAGCCCGGTGTCTTCCTGCACACCGCGCTCGGCGGCGGCCAACGCCTCCGGGTGGTAGCCGCGACGCTCCTGCACCGCCGCCATGTTGTTGTAGAGCGGCGCCGCGTGCGGATGCGCCGCCAGCCCTTCCACGAGCAGGTTGTGCGCGCGCTCCAGATCACCGAGCAGCGCCGCGGTCAGTGCCGAGTAGTGAAACCAGGGCGCCGTGGGCGGCTTGGTGCCGAAGAGCGGACGCGCCGCGACCAACGCAGTGTCGGCGGCAATGACGTCACCGGCGCGCAGTGCAACGACGCCGAGCGACGTCTGGATGCGTGCGTCCTTCGCGCCACCACGCTTCATCGCGCCGTCGAGGGCAGCCTTCGCTTCGTCGTACCGGCCCATGCGCTCGAGCGCGTGCGCCAGGTTGTGATACGCCGCCGGTCGCGCACCGGGATGCGACACGCACTCGCGAAACGCCGCCACGGCATCGGACCACTTGTTCTGCCGCATCAGCGCGAGCCCGATGTAGAACCGCGCCTCGACGTCGTGCTCGCGCAGTTCGCTCACGCGACGGAACTCGCGCATCGCCTCGTCGAGCATGCCCGTCTTGTAGAAGGCGATACCCAGGTTTCGATGCTCGTCGACGCGCGCGTCGCTGACGACCGGCTCGGCCGCCTTCGTCTTGCCGACCCGCTGGGCAAAACCGGCGGTGACCAACCCATAAATCGCCTTCCCCACGTCGAACTCGCCCAGCCCGGACTCCTCGATCACGGCGGCCACATCGCGCCGTCCGTCGAGCAGGTCGACGATCACCTGCTGGTCGCGCGGCAGCGCCACGCCGCTCTCCGCGAACTTGCCGCGGTCGAGATCGAACACCAGGTCGAGACTCGGGATCTTCTTCTCGATCATGCTCCACTCGTCGACCCGGCGCGCGCCCTCGAGCAGCAGCGACTCCGGGTTGATCGAGACGAGCAAATCCTGCTCTTCCGGATGGACGTCCGCTTCGAAGTTGAACGTCCCCTGCATCCAGGTGAACAGGTAGTACACCGCCTCCTCGATCTGCAGGCGGATCTGCGCGTGCAGTGCGTCGCGGCTCACCGCGCCGTGCGCGACGAGCAGTTCGCCGATGCGCTTGTCGCGATACAGCGCCTGCGCGCTGATCGCCGCGTCGAGCTGTGCCTGCGTGATGGCGCCGGCCTTCAGCAGGATGTCGCCGAGCCGGTCGCGCCGATTGACGATCGACGCGTACGAGATGAGGCCCTTGTCGAAATAGATGTAGCCGAAATTGTTGCGGTGCGTGACGGCGAGACATCCCGTCTTCTTGCCCATCGACAGCAGCTGCAGCACGTCGGGAAGGCTGGCTTCCTTGAGGCTCCCCTTGATCGCCATCAGCGCAGCTCCTCGACGAGGCGGCCGGTGACGTCGGGCCACTCCCACACGATCTTCTCGTCGTCGAGGAAGAAGCTGTCGGCGGCCTGGCGCACGCTGAGCGGCGCGCTCGTCGGCGTCATCCCCGACGGTTCGAGCACCTGGCGACCAATCGCCAGGGTGAGCGCACCGCCGGCGACTTCGACACCGGCGCGCAGCCGCTGCACCGTGCCCATGATCTCGCGCACGCTCGTCGCGGGACGATCGGCCAGGTATGCCACCAGGTCGCGCGGCGTCGCCAATCGTGCATCCGTGAGGAAGCGCGTGTAGAGCTTCTCCCGCAGCCCGCGGTCGGGCAGGCTCACTTCCGCGACGAGCCCGCCCTCGAAGCGCGAGCGCAACCGCTCCTCGAGCCCTTCGATCGCCTTCGGCGGCATGTCGCTCGCGAACACGAGCTGCTTGCCCGCCGAGTGGAAGTAGTTGAACACGTGGAACAGCTCTTCCTGCGTGCGCTCCTTCGACGCCACGAACTGCACGTCGTCGATCAGCAGCGCATCGGCGGCGCGGTAGCGTGCGCGAAAGCGCTCGATCGTGCCCTCCTGCAGCGCGGCGATCAACTCGTCGATGAACAGCTGCGCCCCGACGCAGGCGACGCGCGCGGGCGGCTCGAGCCGATGCGCCAGCTCGTTGCCGATCGCATTCAGCAGATGCGTCTTGCCCACGCCGCTCGGCCCTACGAGAAAGAGCGGATTGTAGCGATGGCCCGGCTCGGCGATGACGGCGTCGGCGGCACGCACGGCCATCTGGTTCGAGCTGCTCTCCTCGTACGTGAGTCGCGCGAATGCGGGCTGCGGTCCGCCCGGCGGCACCGCGCCCGCGAGTGCGTTGTCGACGAACGCCATCGCCTCGTCGAGTCGCTCCGGGTCGCGAAAGCGTTCGTCGCCGCCGAGTGCCGGGTCGACCGTCGTGACCTGTCGCTCCAGTTCGCGCAGCTGTTCGACCGCCTGCCCGAAACCGCGCAGCAGCTGTTCGTAGTTGTCCGGCGGCGACACGTCGGACATCATCCGCTCGAGCACCGTCGTCCGATAGCCTTCGCCGCCCCAGTACGCGATTGCCTCGCCGATGCGCACCTTCCACGGCTCGATCTGCGCGGCGACCGCACTCGCGATGTCCGTGAGGAAGCTGAAGAACTCGTCCGTCTCCACCGACGTGCGCGCCGGTGGCGGCGCCGGCTCGGGAAGGCCGACGATCGTCCGCACCTGGCCCGGCGTGAGCGTGCCGTCCACCGACTGGTGCGCACTCAGGCGGTTCATCGCGCCCTGCAGCTCGCGTATGTTCGCGAACTCGACGCGTGCGAGCTCCTCGATGACGCCCGGCGCAAACGAGATCTTCCGCTCGTCGCACTTCTCGCGGAGGATGGCGACGCGCGTCTCGAAGTCCGGCGCACCGATGTCGACGATGAGCCCACCGCTCAACCGGCTGATCAACCGTTCGTCGACATCCGCGATCTCCGCCGGCGGACGATCGCTCGTCATGATGATCTGTCGCCCACTGCCCTGCAGTGCGTTGAGCAGTCGCAACAGCTCGCTCTGCGTCTCGCGACGGCCGGTGAGGAACTGCATGTCGTCGACGAGCAGCACGTCCACGCGGCCATAGCGCTGCTTGAAGCGGTCCATCTCGCCCGACGCGATCGCCGCGTGCAGCTGCTGCACGAAATCCTCCAGCGACACGTACTCGACGCTCAGGTCCGGATTGCGCTGCAGCGCGTGGTTGCCGATCGCGCCGATGAGGTGCGTCTTGCCGAGTCCCGAGCTGCTGTAGATGAAGAGCGGGTTGTAGATCGCACCCGGCGCTTCGGCCACGTTGCGCGCCGCGGCGACGGCCAGCCGATTGGCCGTGCCGACGACGTAGTTGTCGAATCGTGCGCGAGGATCGACCTGCATGCCCTACCTGGACGCCGCGGCCGCTGCCGAACCGCCCGTGCTGAGGCGGCGGAGCACGATCTCCGAGATGCCGCGCAGAGTCTCGAACACGCCCGGGCCGTGCAAGGCGTCGGCGGAGAACTCCGGTACGTCGCGGAAGTTGATGGCGTCCGACAGCTCGGCCGCCGGCAGGATGAGCTCCTTCGGAAGGTCCTGCTTGTTGTACTGCACGACGAGCGGCATCACGCGCGGATCGATCCCCTGATCGGAGAGATTCGCGTGGAGATCCTGGAAGCTCTCGATATTCTCGTCGAGCTGGCGGGCCTGGCTGTCGGCGACGAACACGACACCGTCGGCCCCCTGAAGCACGAGCTTGCGCGTGGTCTGGTAGTAAACCTGGCCCGGCACCGTGTAGAGCTGGAATTTCGTCGTGAAGCCGGAGATGGAACCGAGGTCGAGCGGCAGGAAATCGAAGAACAGCGTGCGATCCGTCTGCGTCGCCAGCGAGACCATCTTGCCTTTGCGGTCCTCCGGCACCTGGCCGTAGATATAGTGCAAATTCGTCGTCTTCCCCGAGCGACCAGGCCCGTAGTAGACGATCTTGCAGGTGATTTCGCGCGTGGCGTAGTTGACGAGCGACACGAATCAGGCGGGGAGCGCGGTTACGGCCTAGGCGCGGCCGAAGAGAACTGCGAGGTTGCGGTTGAGATCACGCTCGAAATGCTCGGCCAATGCCGGTTCCGGCGCAGGCCCTTCAGGTGGCGCAGCCACGGTGAGCGCCTTGACCAGTTCGTCGAAATAGAGACGGACGAGGCCAATCGAGCTCTCCGAGCCAAATACTGTCAGGAAAATGTACGCACCGCGCGGCGACCGTGCTTCGGCGACGAAGATTTGTCGCGTGGCGCCGACGTGATGCAACCCCCGAAAGGGCTTGTCGTCCACCATCCGGCCAAGCTCGCCCCCCGTGGCATGGATGCCTGCCGCGAGCGCACAGGCCGACATCACGTCCACAGATCGGGCAAAGCCATGTTGCGCCAACACCTGGCCGCTCGGGTGCAGCAGCAGGGCGAGCTCCACGCCCGCGTCGTCCAGGAACTGGTGCAGCGGTCCCTCGATCCACGATTCGACGACGGTCGTGTTCATCGCGCACCACCCCCCTTGGCGATCTCGGCAAGTTCGACGGCCGCCCGCAGCAAGTCGACCCGAACCAGCCCGACGTTCACGGCCGTCTGGGCGACGACCACCAACACCAGTTCCCCGGAGCCGGCAGCGCAGAGCCGACCGTTCGGGGCTTCCAGTTGCATGAACGACACCGCGCCCATGCCCGCGGCCTGCGCCGACAGCCGCGCCTTGCGATACAGCGAGGCCGCCAGCGCGGCCACCCGATCGCCCGACTGGCCGATGTGCAGGTTGGAATCGATCACGATGCCATCCTGCTCGCTCACGACGAGTGCCGCCGTCACACCGCGTTGGCGGGACAGCGTCTGCAGCATGGCGGTGAATGGCGTCGCCATCAGCGCTGCTCCTCCAGCCAGTGTGTCGCCTTCTCTGAGCAGCGGCCCAGCAGACGGCGCACGAGTCCCAGCGGCGTCGCGCGCGACGTCGCCAGCACCAGTAGCCCGTCTTGCGACGACGGCGCCATCGCGACCACGGCGACTTCCGTTTCGAAGACGATCGACGTCCAGTCGCCCATCGCGAGGTGCCGCGTCGCGCGGCGCGCTGCCTCCGTCACCCCACTCAGCTCCGCGCCGACGTCCTGCGCCACATCGCGGCCGTCGGCGTCGATGTAGGCGCCGGCCAGCACCAGCCCCGCAGGGTCGAGTAGCAACGCCGTCTGGGCCTCGTCGGGCAAGACATCGAGAAAGAGATACCGGCTGTCGTTCGCGATGCTCTCGGCGATCGCCGCCTGCGGCGACGTCGCGTGCGTCTGCGCCGCGCGCACATGCTGGAGCGCACTGGCCACCTGGTCGTCGCGCGGATCCAGTGTCGCCGCCGCCGCGAGGTATCGCTCCGCCTCGGCGAATCGCGCGCGATGGAAGCAGACAAACCCCATCCCCTTCAGCGCGCCGAGATGCCCGGGAGACAGACGGAGCACCATGTCCCATTCGTCGAAGGCACGCTCCATCTCGCCGCGATCGACACTGATGCGGGCAAGCAGGTCGTGGGCATCGGCGAAGTGTGGATGCCGCTCGAGACCGCGCAGCGTCAGCTTGAGTGACATATCGAGCTGACCCTGCTGTCGCAGGGCTTCCCCGAGCGGCACGAAGACGCGGCTGCCGGGATCCCGCGCCAGCTCGTCGCTCATGCGTCGGACGTCTTCAGACATCGGCGCGCGCCGCAAGCAGGTGCTGTAACCGTGTCAGGAGCTCGAGCGCCGCCCGAACGTGCGCCATTTCGTGCGACGACGGCACGAGCCGGAGGAAGTGCTCGAAGCTCGCGCGCGCATTCGCGAAGTCGCCGACGCGAATGGCCGCGTAACCGAGGTCGAGATGCACGTCCGGCGTGAGGGGATCGGCCTGCACCGCGCGACGCAGCTCCTCCACTGACTCCTGGTACCGCGAGAGCTTCGACAGCGCCTTCGCGACCATCAGCCGTGCTTCGGTGGAGCTCGCATCGGCCGCGAGGGCCGTCCGCGCACTCGCGAGCGCATCCTCGGCGCGGCCGCCGGCCATCGCCTCGTGCGCACTGGCCATCGCGGACTGCGAATCGGTGATGGCCTTGAGCGTGCGCTGCGACGGTCGCTCGGCATTCTTCAGCGTGACTACGCCGGTCGACAGCAATCCGTATGCGATCTTGGCAATCTCGAACTCGTTCGAACCCAACGCGCCGGCGATGCCGCGCAGGTCACGCTCGCTGTCGATCATCATCAGCACTTCCCACTCGTGCGGCAGCAGGTCGAGCACCGAGGCACGCTCCCCATCCACCGGCGCCAGCGTCGGCACGACGCTGAGGCTCGGCACCTTGTCGGCGATGCGCGACCACTCGTCGATCCGGCGTGCACCTTCCATCAGCAACGACTCGGTGGAGATGCGAATGCGCGCATCCACCTGCACGGTGGAGACGACCCGCTCCTCGAACGAGAAGAACCCCTCGCGCCACGACATCAGCTCGAACACGACGTTCTCGATCGCCATGCGCAGCTGTCGCTCGAGCTCGCGCTGCGTGATGACACGCGCCATCACGAGGCGGTCGCCGAGCCCCATACCGCTATCGCTCGGCACCGCGTCTGCGGCAGCCAGGTCCGCATCGCCGATCTTGCCCGCCTGTCGCAGGATCCGCTCGATCGACGTCGGGTTGCTGCGAATGCTGGCGTGAATCACCTTGCCGCCGTCGAAGAGGACGTTGCCCTCGTCATTCCGAAGCTCGGACGTCACGCGGAGCGCACCGGTCTTTCGGCTCAGGTCGAGCAGCTGGAAGACGTCGTGGATGCCCAGCTCGCGAAGCGGTCCCTCGATCGCCATGCTCAGCCCCTCCCCATGCGCGCGAAGATCGCCTGCAGATCAGCCGCGGTGCGTGCGTCGCGACGCGCCCGACGCGCGAACTCACCCGCGGGCTCCAGCTCGATCACGCGGCGCCAGCGCTCGATCGCGTCGCGGAACCGCTTCTGTTCGTTCAGCATCACGCCGTCGTAGTACAGCGCTCCGACGTGCGATGGATCGAAGCGCAGGATGCGTCGAAACGCGTGCGACGCGTCACCCTGCCTGCCGAGCGTGTGCAGCGTCTCGCCGAGCGCGAGCAGCGCGTCGAAGTGGTAGGGATCCCGCTCGAGCAGCGAGATGAGTTGATCGAGCGCATCTTCGGCGTGCCCAGACGCACGACGCAGTGCCGCGAGTTCCAGCGTCGCCTCGGCATACGTCGGCACCGCGTCGAGTGCATGCTCGAGCTCCTGCTCCGCCTCGCGCACCATTCCCTTCGCGCGCAACAGGCGCGCGAGCTGAAAGCGCACGATGGCGAATTCGGAGTCGAGTTCCAAGGCATGGCGATACGCGATGATCGCGCCTTCGTTATCGCCGAGCGACCGCGCGATGTCGCCGATCTGCTGGTGCACATCGGGGCGCTGCGGCGCCAACGTGCGCGCCTCATCGAGCGCGGCGAGCGCTGCCGCCGGATCGCCCGTGTTCGCCCGTGCCGCGGCGACGAGCATCATCGTGTCCACCGACGCGGGATTCGACGCGACGAGCTGCTCGGCGATCGGCCGAGCTTCGCGCGCGCGGCCCATCGCCAGCAACGACCACGCTTCGCCGATCTGCGGACGCAGCGCATCGGGCACCTCGCGACGTGCCTCGCGGAACCGCTCGATCGCCTCGCCGTGGAGCCCCTGTCGCGCATAGATGTCACCGAGCAGCGTAAAGCCTTCCGCCTGCGGTGCGCCGCGCGACAGGGCGCGACTCACTTCCGCGGCGGCGCGATCGACGAGTCCCATGCCGAGATAATCCGTCGCCATCGCGTACGGATCGCGGCCATCCAGCGACGCCGGCTGCAACCGCGAATCGGGCAGCGGTGTCGGCGGCGCAAGCTCCGTGAACAGCGAATCGAGCACCGCCGAGTCGAACGCGAAGTCCTCGACGCTGTCGTCCATGCGCTGCACGGCGCCGAGGTCGGGCTTGATCGAAAGATCCGGATCTTCGTACTCCAGATCGATCGCCAGCTCGAACTTCTGCGCCACATAGTACGGGTCGAGCTCCAGCGCGCGCTTCGTCTCGCGCAGCGCTCCCTCGAAATCCCCGATGTTCGATAACGTGAAGCTGAGGTTGTAATGCGCCTCCGCGGAATCGGGATTCGACTGCACCGCGCGCGCGAACGCATTGCGCGCGTCCTCGAACCGGCGCAGCTCGGACAACACGAGCCCGATGCCGTTCCAGGCCGCCGCATCTTCCGGCTCTTCCAGCAGCACGCTGCGATAGGCTTCGAGCGCGAGCTGGAATCGTTTTCCCTTGCTCAGCAGCAGCGCGAGGTTGAGTCGCGCCTTCGTGAACGTGGGCTGGCAGCGCAGCGCTTCGCGGAACGACTCGATCGCGGCGTCCGTATGTCCGCCGTGATAGATCGCGACGCCGAGGTTGTTGTGCGCCAGCGCATACGTCGGCTCTGCCTGCACCGCGTGCCGGTAGCTCTCCTCCGCCTCGGCGAAGTTGCCGTCCTGGTGCAGCGCGACACCGCGTTCGTTCCACAGCTTCGGGCTGATCGGCGCGTCGGCGAGGAGCTTGTCGTACAGCGCGACAGCAGGCTTCGGCTCGCGCCGCAGCAGGTGCACTTCGGCCATCGCCTGCAGCACCAGCGGACGATCCTCCCCGCGCTCGAGCGCTTTCGCGTATTCGCGCAGCGCTTCGCCGTAGTAGCCTTTTTGCCGGAATGCCAGACCGAGGTTGAACTGCGCGAGCTGTCCTTCGGCGTGCACCTCCATCTGCTGCGTGATGCGGATGGAGGCGCGCGTCGGCGTAGGGTCCGACACCCGTTCGACGCGTCGCTGATCGATGGCGAGGTTCGCCTGCGCCCGCGACAGCGTCGGATTCAGCTGGATGGCGCGGCGCGTCACTGCCTTCGCCTCTTCGTGCAGGCCCATGTCGCCAAGCACGAAGCCCATCAGGTACGCCGCGTCCGGATTCTGCGGGTTGAGCTCCACCGCGCGGCGCAGCGCGGCCAGCGCGCCTTCATTCACACCGCGGTTGTACAGCACTTCGCCGATGTAGAAGTTCACCACCGAGCTCGATGGATCCACCGCGAGCGCGCGCTCGAGATAGCCGAGCGCCTTGTCGAGGTCACCATTCGTCCGCTCGGCGAGACCGAGCTGCACGAGCGCGCCGATGTCCGTCGGGAAGTAGGTCAGCAGCTCCGTGAACACAGCCACCGCGTCGGCCGTCTGCCCGAGCAGCGCATGCGTTCGGCCGAGCTCCCAGCGTGCGTCGCGATCGTTCGGCCGCGCGCGCAACCGCTCGGTGAGCTCGCCGATGCGCTTGTCGTAGTAGCCCGTGTTGAAATACGCGATCTCCAGGTTGCGCTGGGCCACCTGCATCTTCGCGTCGAGCTCGAGCGCGCGCATGAACGCGCTCACCGCCTCCTCGTACAACCCCTTGTTGTAATACAGGACGCCGAGATTGTTGTGCGCGCCCGCGTCCGACGGGTCGATTCGTCGGGCGAACGAGCGCAGCACGTCGCGATCGCGTTCGGAGGTGAGGGTGGCGGACATCGAGCGGATCGACTACGCGACGCGAACGGCGCGCAGAATCGCCTGGAGCGACGCCGGATCGGGCAGCAGCAGGAAGAAGCCGCGCAGCTTCTCGCCCACGTCGTGCATGAAGAACTCGCTCTCCACGCAGAACACGTAGTCCTTGTCCGTGCCGAACTGGAGATACGCTGTCGTCAGCACGGCGGAGCTCATGTCGATCGCCAGCTGCGGCGGCGACGGCAGGAGCATCATCCCCATGAAGTCGCTGAGCGCATTCATGTAGGCGCTGCTGAGGATGTTGCCCGCCTCCTTGATCGCCGACTGCTCCATCTCGCCGAGCTCGGGGCTCGACCCGATCGGGCGACGCAGCATCAGCTCGGCCAGCCGCACCGCGGTCGGCTTCGGGAAGACGAGCAGCGTGCGGCCCGTGAGGTCGCCCATCATGTGCATGAGCACCGCCGCCACCGGCTCCTCCGGCTCGGAGATCTGCGGCGGCACCTCCTCGAGGCGCGAGACGTTGA
>JBDSML010000159.1:0-7785 GCA_039915865.1 Gemmatimonadaceae bacterium
TCGCCGTAGCCTGACTTGCCCGAATCCTTCGCCAGTTCCAGGAGCGCCTCGCGATCAATCCACCCGCTCCGGAACGCGATCTCCTCAGGACACGAAATCTTGAGTCCCTGACGCTCCTCGATGGTCTGGATGAACGTCGACGCCTTGAGCAATGACTCGTGCGTGCCCGTATCCAGCCACGCCGTACCGCGTCCGAGCACCTGCATCTGCAACGCCCCGCGATTCAGGTACTCGCGGTTCACGTCCGTGATCTCGTACTCCCCCCGTGCACTCGGCGGAATGGACTTGGCGATGTCCACGACGTCAGCGTCGTAGAAATACAGGCCGACCACCGCGTAATTCGACTTGGGCTGCTCCGGCTTTTCCTCGATGGACAGCACGCGCCCCTCGGCGTCCACTTCCGCGACGCCGTACGAACGCGGATCCCGGACGTAATATCCGAAAATCGTGGCGCCCGACGTCCGCGCGCTCGCCTCGCGAAGTCGCTGGGCGAGCCCGCTCCCGTAGAAAATATTGTCGCCCAGCACCAGGCAGCATGGCTCGCCGGCGATGAACGGCTCGCCAATCACGAACGCCTGCGCCAATCCGTTGGGAACGGCCTGTTCCGCATACTCGAGCGACAGGCCCCACCGCTTCCCGTCGCCAAGCAGCTCGCGAAAACGTGGCAGGTCCGTCGGCGTGGAGATGATCAATATCTCGCGGATGCCGGCGAGCATGAGCGTCGACAACGGATAGTAGATCATCGGCTTGTCGTACACGGGCAGCAGCTGCTTGCTCATCACCCGCGTGAGCGGATGCAGCCGCGTGCCGGATCCGCCGGCGAGAATGATCCCCTTCACGATGCGCTTCCCGCGAGGCCGGCCCGATCAGCGCGATATTCGCCGCTCACGATGCGCTGCCACCAGGACTCATTGTCGAGATACCAGCGAACCGTCTCGCGCAAGCCATCGTCGAAGCTGTACGAGGGACGCCAGCCGAGGTCCCGCTCGAGGCGTGATGCGTCGATCGCATAGCGGACGTCGTGCCCGGGACGATCCGCGACGAACTCGATCCTGTCCACGTATGATCCACCATCCGGTCGCGGGCGGAACTCATCGAGCGAGGCACCGATGGCTCGCACGACCTCGATGTTGCGACGCTCGTTTCGTCCGCTGATCAAGTACGTCTCGCCGATTGCCGCGCGATCGACGACGGCCCGCAGCGCGGACACATGGTCGTCCACATGCAGCCAGTCCCGCACGTTTGCGCCAGCGCCATACACCGGAAGGGTGCGGCCATCCAGCGCACGGACGATCATGTGCGGAATGAGCTTCTCGGGAAACTGATACGGACCGTAGTTATTCGAGCAGTTCGTCACCACCACCGGCAAGCCGTACGTACGATGCCACGCGCGGGCGAGATGGTCGGACGCAGCCTTCGTTGCGGAATAGGGCGAGCTCGGATCGTACGGCGTCGACTCGGTGAAGAAGCCGGCGTCCCCAAGCGAACCGAAGACCTCATCCGTGGACACGTGCAGAAAGCGGAATCGCTCGCGACGCCCGTCCGGCAATGCCTTCCAGTGACGAACAGACTCGGCCAGTAGCGCGTAGGTGCCAAGCACGTTCGTCTCGACGAACACCCTGGGACCGTCGATCGAGCGATCGACGTGCGACTCGGCCGCGAGATGATAGATGACGTCCGGGTCGGCGGCCGCGATGACGGATCGCACCGCATCCTGGTCGGCAATGTCCACTTGCACGAATTCGTGGTTCGGCGCGCCAAGGGCACCGCCCAGGGACTCGACGTTGCCTGCATACGTGAGCTTGTCCACGGTGCAGACGTATTCGACGCCGTCACGTACCAATGCTCGGACGAGCGCGGACCCGATGAACCCAGCACCACCCGTCACGAGTGCGCGCATTGTCTCCAGAGTTGAGCGATTTGCGCGCAAATGCGTGCAGTGGTGTGCGAATTCTCGACACCCGATGCGCGATTAGAAAGGTCGCCTATGGAACTGGCGAGAGAAAGACGCGTCGCCGTTCGACGCGTCACTCAGGGCGCACCGGCGAACAGCGCCCGCGCATGCTCGAGTGCGTGCACGAGGGCCTCGACGTCACGCTCATCGTTATACACATAGAACGACGCCCGCGCCGTGGCCGAGACGCCGAGCCGCCGCATCAACGGCTGTGCGCAGTGATGGCCCGCGCGGATGCAAACGCCTTGCTTGTCGAGGATCGTCGCCAGGTCGTGCGGATGGATGTCGCTCACCGTGAAGCTCACTACTCCGCTGCGCTGTTCGGGCGGCGGTCCGTAGATGCGAACCCCGTCGATGTCGTTCAGCCTCTCGGTCGCGAGACGGACGAGCGCGCGCTCGTGGGCGAGCACGTCGTCCATGCCGATCGCATCGAGATACTCGCACGCCGCGGCGAGACCCACCGCATCCGCCACGTTTGGCGTACCCGCCTCGAACTTGTGCGGCAGCACGTTCCACGTGGAGTGATCGTCGCGCACGAACTCGATCATGTCGCCGCCGAACTGGTAGGGCGACATCGCTTCGAGAATCGCGCGCTTGCCGATCAAGCCACCGATGCCCATCGGCCCGCACATCTTGTGGCCGCTGAACGCATAGAAGTCGACGCCGAGCTCGTCAAAGCCGACCCGCAAATGCGGCGCGCCCTGCGCACCGTCGCACACCACGAGCGCGCCCACCGCGCGGGCGATGGCGACGATCTCCCTGACCGGATTCACCGTACCAACCGCGTTGGATACGTGGCCGAACGCCACGACCTTCGTGCGCCGGCTCACCAGCGCGCGCAGCGCGTCGAGATCGATGTGCTGCTCGCTCGTGAGGGGACACACGACGAACCGTGCACCGCGAGCCTTCGCAAGCTGCTGCCACGGGACGAAGTTCGCGTGATGGTCGAGCGCGGTGACGATGATCTCGTCCCCTTCCGACACATTCGCCGGACCCCACGCGGTCGCCACGAGGTTCAGCGCCTCGGTGGTGCCGCGCGTGAAGATGAGGCAATCCGCGTCGGCAACGCCGAGGAACTGCGCGATGCGCTCGCGTGCCCCGTGATAGCGTTCGGTCGCGCGAACCGAGAGCTCGTACGCGCCGCGATGCGGATTCGCATTGTCGTGCTCGTAGTACGACCGCATGGCGTCGAGAACCACGCGCGGCTTCTGCGACGTCGCGGCGGAGTCGAGATAGTGCAACTCGGGATTCGCCGCGAGCAGCGGAAAGTCGGACCGGCGCGACTGTGTCACGATGCCTGTACCTCTGTGGCGGTCACTTCGGGACCGACGAGGACGCGCCCCTCGACAATCCGCACCTCATAAACCGGCAGCGGCCACTCGGCGGGGTGCCGGCGCACCGCGCCCGTGCGGCAGTCGTAGCGCGCGCCGTGCCACACACACTCGATCGTGCCATCGTTGTGCAGCACGCCGTCGGACATGTGGAACATCGCGTGCGTGCAGAGGTTGCCAACCGCGCCGATGGTGCCACGATAGTTGTACACGCACACCGGCTGTCGATTGGACAGCGTGACGCCGAGCATCTCGCCTTCCGGCAGGTCACTCACGGCGGCGACGTCCTCGAACTCGCTCACGCCTTCGGCGCGGCGTCGTCGCGCAGGGCGGACTGCAGCGTGTGCCACGGCATGCTCGCGCATTTCACCCTTACCGGAAACCTCGACACCCCACTAAACGCAGCCATCTCACCCATCGCTCGCGCTTCTCCAGCGTCCGGCTTGAGCTTGCCCGTCACGAGCTCATGGAACTGCGTGAACAACCGGTCCACTTCGGCGCGCGACTTTCCCTTGACAGCCTGCGTCATGATCGACGCCGAGGCGCGCGACACCGCGCAGCCGGAGGCCGTGAACTTCACATCGTCGATCGAATCGTCGTCGGCGACCTTGAGCTCGACCTTCACCTCGTCGCCACAGAGCGGATTGCGGCCTTCCGCGCTCTGCGTCGCTCCCTCCAGCGCGCCGTAGTTCTTCGGTCGCCGGTTATGGTCGAGGATGATCGACTGGTAGAGCTCCTGGAGGTCAGCCATGATCGGTGTAGCGCCGCAGCGTCGCCGACTCCAGTCCTTCACGCACTTCGGCGAGCTCGATCGTCTCGAGAACATCGGCCGCAAAGGCATACGTGAGCAATTCGCGCGCAGTGCGAGCGTTGATGCCGCGGCTCTTCATGTAGAACAGCGACGTCTCGTCGAGACGGCCCACGGTCGCCCCGTGCGTGCACTTCACGTCGTCCGCGAAGATCTCCAGCTGCGGCTTCGTGTCGATCTGCGCCTTCGCCGAGAGCAGCAGCGTGTTGTTCGTCTGCTTGCCGTCCGTCTTCTGCGCCTCGGGATGCACGTACACCTTGCCGTTGAACACGCCGTGCGACGCACCGTCGAGGATGCCCTTGTACAGCTCTCGACTGTAGCAGTTGGGCTCCACGTGTTCGATGCGCGTCTGGTGATCGATGTGCTGGTCGCCGTCGCCGAGGTACAGGCCGTTCAGCGTTGCGCCACAGCCTGCGCCGCGCAGCTCGGTGTAGATGTTCGAGCGCGACAACAGCGCGCCGGTCGCGAAGCTGAACGAGAACAGGTGGCTGTCGCGAGCCTGCCGGACGTCGAGCGTGCCGACATGGTACGACTGCGCCGACTCACGCTGCAGCTTGAGATGCGTGAGCGTCGCACCGTCGCCAATCGAGGCTTCGGTGACGGCGTTCGTGAAGTACGTGCCGTCGCCCACGCCGGCATAGCTCTCGATGACCGTCGCCTTCGAATGGCGATCGAGCACGATGAGGTTGCGCGGCTGCGCGCTCCCCTGGGCCGCCGACGCATCGCTCACGAAGAGCAGATGAATGGGTTCGGTAATGTCGGCGTTGGCAGCGACGTGCACGACAGCGCCGTCGTTGATGAATGCCGTGTTGAGCGCCGTGAACGTGTGCGCGTCGAACGCGGCGATCTTGCCGAGGTACTGTTCGACGACCGCCGGCAGTTCCTCGTACGCACGCGCCAGCGGGAGCACGCGCACGCCTGCGGGCAGCGCATCGCCACCTGACAGCGTCGTCTCGAAACGGCCATTCACGAAGACCAGCGTATGCCAGCGCGGCGCGATGACGAACGGCGCAATCTGCGCCCCACTCACCTCGCCCGTCGACTTCGTCAACGGCGCAAAGCGTCCCTCGGCGATCGGTGCCACGGACGTGAAGTGCCAGTCCTCGTTGCGCGTCGTCGGAAAGCCGAGCGTCTCGAAGCGCGTGATCGCCGACAGGCGCAGCGATCGCACGGACTGCGGCGCTGTCGCACCGCCGTTCGCCGAAAAGCTCTCGAAGCTCTGCAGGTACGGATCGATCACGCGACTGCCTCCTCCAACAGCCAATCATAGCCCTTCGCTTCGAGCTCCAGCGCAAGCTCCTTCCCACCCGAGCGCACGATGCGACCGCCCGCCAACACGTGTACGTAGTCGGGCACGATGTAGTTGAGCAGGCGCTGGTAGTGCGTGACGATGATCGTCGCGTTGCTCGGCCGCTTGAGCGTGTTCACGCCATTCGCGACGATACGCAGTGCGTCGATGTCGAGGCCGGAGTCCGTCTCGTCGAGGATCGCGAGCTTCGGCTCGAGCACCGCCATTTGCAGGATCTCGTTGCGCTTCTTCTCGCCCCCGGAAAAGCCCGTGTTCACCGAGCGCGTAAGCATCGAGTCGTCCATCTCGACGAGGCGCATCTTCTCGTCCATCAGGTCGGCGAAGCTCATCGGATCGATCTCGTCCTCGCCGCGCGCCTTGCGAATCTCGTTGTACGCCGCGCGGAGGAAGTAGGCGTTGCTCACGCCGGGGATCTCGACCGGATACTGGAACGCCAGGAAGATCCCCGCCTGCGCGCGCACTTCCGGATCCATCGCCAGGAGATCTTCGCCCTGATACGTCACGCTGCCGCCAGTCACTTCGTATGCCGGGTGTCCGGCGAGCACCTGCGCGAGCGTGCTCTTGCCCGAGCCGTTCGGGCCCATCACGGCGTGCACCTCGCCGGGCTTCACGTTGAGCGTGATACCCTTGAGGATTTCCTTGTCGCTGACGGTAGCGCGGAGGTCTTTTATGTCGAGCATTTCAGGACTGTAAGGACGAAAGTTGAATACAAAAACACGGAACAGCTTTCTACGCAGAGGACGCAGAGAACAGCCACAGCCGCGGAGGACGCGAAGGACTACCGAGCTTCAAAAAGTTCTTTCCATCGTCATCTGCGTTCCTCTGCGGCTGTTGTCGTTCTCTGCGACCTCTGCGATCAAGAATGCAGTTCGCCGTTGCGCTTATCCGACCGACCCCTCGAGCGTGATACCCAGTAGCTGCTGCGCCTCGAGCGCGAACTCCATCGGCAGCTCCTTGAACACTTCCTTGCAGAAGCCGCTCACGATCATGCTCACCGCCTGCTCGGCACTCAATCCACGCTGCTTCAGGTAGAAGATCTGGTCCTCGCCGATCTTGCTCGTCGAGGCCTCGTGCTCCACCTGCGCGGTGTTGTTGCCGACTTCGATATAGGGAAAGGTGTGCGCCCCGCATTGATTGCCGACGAGCATCGAGTCGCATTGGGTATAGTTACGCGCGTTCTCCGCCTTGGGCAGCACCTGCACCCGGCCGCGATAGCTGTTCTGGCCGTGACCCGCGCTGATCCCCTTGCTCACGATGTTCGACTTGGTGTTGCGGCCGATGTGGATCATCTTCGTGCCCGTGTCGGCCTGCTGGCGATTGTTCACCACCGCCACGCTGTAAAACTCGCCGGTCGAGTTGTCGCCCTGCAGGATCACGCTTGGATACTTCCACGTGATTGCACTGCCCGTCTCCACCTGCGTCCAACTGATCTTCGAGTTCGCGCCGGCGCACTTGCCACGCTTCGTCACGAAGTTGTAGATGCCGCCCTTTCCATCCTTGTCTCCGGCATACCAGTTCTGCACCGTCGAATACTTGATCGTCGCATCCTTCAGCGCGATCAGCTCGACGACGGCCGCATGCAGCTGCGACGTGGACCGCTTGGGCGCCGTGCAGCCTTCCAGGTACGACACGTACGACCCTTCATCGGCGATGATGAGCGTGCGCTCGAACTGCCCTGTACCCTCGGCGTTGATCCGAAAATAGGTAGAGAGCTCCATCGGACAGCGCACACCCTTGGGCACGTAGACGAACGACCCCTCGGAGAACACCGCACTGTTGAGCGCCGCGAAGAAGTTGTCCGAATACGGCACCACGGAGCCGAGATATTTCTGCACCAGCTCGGGATGCTCGCGCACTGCTTCACCAAGCGAGCAGAACACGATGCCGAGCTCGCCGAGCTCCTTCTTCATCGTCGTGCCGACGCTGACCGAGTCGAAGATCGCATCGACGGCCACTCCGGACAGGAACTTCTGTTCATTCAACGGAATGCCGAGCTTCTCGTACGTGCGCAGCAGCTCGGGATCGACTTCATCGAGCGACTGCAGCGGCGTCACCGACTTGGGCGCGGAGTAGTACGACTGCAGCTGATAGTCGATGGGGGGATAGGTGACGTTGGGCCAATGCGGCTCCTTCATCGTCAGCCAACGACGATACGCCTTGAGCCTCCAGTCGAGCAGCCACTGCGGCTCGTCCTTCTTGCCCGAGATGAGTCGAATGACGTCTTCGCTCACGCCCGGTGGTAGCGTATCCGCTTCGACATCCGTCACGAAGCCGTACTGGTATTCGCGATTGACGAGCGAATCGATGGACGAACTCATGTCAGTAAATCTCCCGACGTATTGGGATCACACCAGCTCGGCGCATCGCGAAGCGAGCGGCGTCG
>JBDSML010000186.1:0-35305 GCA_039915865.1 Gemmatimonadaceae bacterium
TTCAAGTTCTACTAGGCGATTCCTGAAGGACCATGCTGCGGGGGACGTGAAACTTCACGTCTCCCGCAGTGTATTTTGTAGCCTATGCCGCATCCAATGAGAAATCGACTCTGCTCGAGCACGCTTCTGCTCCTCGCGCTCTCGACCACCGCTCGGGGCCAGGACACCAGCCGCACGCTGGACACCGCTGGTGTTCGCGCTCGCGCAACCGCCGATTCTGCGCAGAACAACCGCAACTGGTTCGCCTCCCTGCTTCGCAAGATCGCGCGCAAGAGCGACGACCTCCCCATCCCCGCTGACACCTCTGTAGCGGCCGGTGATTCGACCGTCGCCAGCGACGTCGTCGCCACCGAGGCGCCGGCGACAGCGCGCGCCTTCAAGTCCAAAAAGGACAGTCTGGGCTGGGACAGGGCACGCGTAAGCGCCGAGAACTCGAAGGGGTACCGCGTCGTGGTCGACTTGTTCGACAAGACGCTGCGGGTCATCGACCGCTACGACACACTGCGCACGGCATCTGTCGCCACGGCGCGCAATGAGACGCTCGAATTCGAAGGCAAGGTGTGGAACTTCATCACGCCGCGCGGCACGCGCACGGTGTTGCGGAAGGAGAAGGACCCTGTGTGGACACCGCCCGACTGGCACTTCGCCGAAATCGCCCTCGAGCACGGCCTCAAGGTGCAGAGGCTCCAGCGCGGGAGCGTCGTCAAGCTCAAGAGCGGCATCAAGCTGCTCACCAAGGGCGACGAAGTCGGCATCATCCGCCCAGGCAGCACCGAGTTCGAGCCAATGGCGCTCGACGAGCACATCGTCTTCGAGAATACGCTATTCATTCCGCCCGCGAACACGAAGAATCGGGTGATCGAGGGTGAGTTGGGGCACTTCCGCCTCGACATGGGAGACGGCTACCTGCTCCACGGTACGCCCTACGCGCGTTCGATCGGCGCGGCGGTGACGCACGGCTGCGTGCGTATGCACGACGAGGACATCGAATGGCTGTACGAGAACGTTCCCGTGGGGACGAAGGTGTTCATCTTCTAGCCAGGTGTCGCTTCCCATAGCTAATTAGACGATTTTGCAACTTCTAATTAGACAAAGACGCCAGCATGGCGACATCGTGAGAGTGGGAACGAAAGAGAGGGTAACCGCACAGCATCGCGGTTCCCCTCATCTTCATTTGTGGCTACCTGCGCCTGGCTGTGTTTGCGGTGCATGACCCAGTCGTCCCGACTGAGCCATGCGCATCCTCTACTGCGTTGATACTCGCAACGCCACTTCGTTTTCGAGAGGAGCAAATCGTCACTACTCAACTGCCGTTGCAGACTGTCCGTGAATTCAGAATCGTGGGCACCGCGACTTGATTGGCGTCCGGCGTCCGGCGGCCGCGGCGCTACCGCATCACGAGGCGCGTCGAGCCACAATCCTCGTTACGTACCAACCCTTGCCCGCACGTGCCAACTCGAAAGTGTCTGCGCCCACTCCAGTGGGCGTGTGCATCTCTACAGTGATATGCACGACAGATCCTTTCACGATTGGGGTCTGAAGAAGGAAGGCAATATCTGCGTCTGGCCTACGGCAGGAAGGACCGCTGTGATCGCAGCCAAAATCAACCACTGACGCCCCAATTGTCGCAGCTAGTCCTGCAGACTGTGCGGTAGAACGGCCACGAGTAAAGGTGCGTCCGGAGCGAACTCGAGAGTCGATGACGATGCTCTTGGGTGAGGACTCAAGGTGTCCCTTCGCAACGTGAGAGCCGCCATCTCTATTGAATCTGTCTCAACACGCAGATCCACCTGCGCGCTTGCCACCTTACCAAACAACAGAAATGCGACAGCGCAAAGCCCGATGCGTGCGTTTCTCATGCTTGTTCTCACGGTTCGTGAGTTTAACGAGCGCATAGGTCCCCCCAGTATTGTGCTTGGACGTCGTTGGATTACGGGATATTGTAAAGGATGTGAGACGCTTCATGCGCCAGCACATACGCCAGGTTCTTCCTGGTGTAAGTGATATCCTGTGTGTCTAGGTGAATGGCGCCAGTCGTTCCCCATAGGTGCGCGCTCGCGCGTGGCGACTCCATGTTGGCCGTGGCGCGGGCGTACGATCTCGACCCCAAGACCGTGCGGGCGTGGCGGCGGCGTGGGCGGTACGGCGCCCGTCGGGACCCGGTGGAGCGCGTTGGATTGCTCACCCCATTTGTCGCGTGGCTCCAGGCGCGGGCGCCCGAAGTGGGCTTCAATGCGGTTGTGCTCTTCCGCGAGTTGCGCGAGCAAGGCTTCACGGGGTCGGAGATCATCGTGCGACGCGCCGTGCGGCCGTGGCGATTGGCGGTGGATTGTCTGTTTGAGCGGCGGTCAACTGCTTGACGCGGATTGACGGCCGCGGACAACTGGCGGATCTTCACTGAGAGCCCAGACGGATCAAAAAGGCGGCGAGACAGAATTGTCTCGCCGCCTTTCGTTATAGCCAGCATGTCATCGAGATTCTTTGCTTTTTCGAACGGATGGCTCGAGGATTGGAAGGAGCGACGGCATTTGGCTGTCGTGTCTTTTGGCGTCTCCGTGAAATCCGGCTGTGCTCCGTGGCTGTTCATCCGCGTCAGGCGGTTGATCTGCCGAAGTTCAATTCTTAGTACCTGGGAATCGCCAACCCGCCAGCATCCTTGTAGAACTGAATCGCGCCTGGCGCAAACTGCTTCGTGAGCAGGATGATCTGCCCCGTGTGCAACGAGAAGTGCTCAACGACGTGATACACCGCGTCGAACACGGTGACGTCCCGCCCCTGAATGGTGCGGCGCGACGCGAGGTCGTCGGCTGACAGGGCGGCGATGACTGCATCAGCCTCGTCGAGAGTGACACGCAGCGCGGCGAACAGCGTTGCCGCATCGGGGCCTTCCGTCGCCGCAAACTCACTCGCCCGCTGGCGATGATCGGGGGCGCCGCCAACGCTGCTCACGATCCACTGCCGGATGTTGCCCTCGAGATGGAGCAGCAGGTTCCCGATGCAATTCGACTCGGCATCGGCACGACGCCAGAGCGCGTCGGCCGGCAGTGTGGCCAGGCAGCGCTCGATCTTCGTCGGATACTCGGAGGCGAGGTAGTGGCGCGAACACGCGATGAATTCAGCGGCGATGTCCACGATCGTCTGCGCCAGTTGCCCGCTACGGCTTGATCTCGACCGGGGTGCCGATCGGCACCACGCTCCAGATCTGTTCGATCTCCTCGTCCGTGAGCGCGACGCAGCCGTTGGTCCAGTCGTTCACGCGGTGCGAAGCACCCGCCTTGCCGAGTCCGTTGGGCAGGCCGTGAATCATGATGTCGCCGCCAGGCTCTGCGCCGATCGCCTGCGAGCGCGCGCGATGCACCGCGTCCGGATAGGAGATGTGCAGCGCGAGATGATACTTGCTGTTCGGCTGCCGCGAGTCGATGTAGAAGATCCCTTCCGGGGTCCGGTTGTCGCCGGCGCGAAGCTTGTCGCCGAGCGGCTTGGAGCCGAGCGCGACGAGATAGGTCCGCATCGGCTTGCCGTCGCGAAAGAGCGTCAGCTTGTGCGCCTTCTTCTCGACGACGATGCTGTCGACGAGGCCCAAGGGCGGCGAGGCAAGCATGGCAGACGCACGAGCCACCCCCAGTGCGGGAGATGGGGTGGCGACGAGCATGTTGGCGAACAGAACACTGACGAGCAGAACGTGGATCATGGCTCGCGATTGGCGGTTGGATCGGAAATGTACGCACGAGTGCGTCTGATGTTCCAGAGCAAATGTACTCGGCGCACTGTCACAGGTGGGACGATTCACCACGCTGGCCGTTGCTGGCTACGGAAAAGCGTGTCGGATCGCGACGGTACGCTCGAGCTCATCGCGCGATTGAAGAATCTTTTCGCGCAGGTCGCGGGCTAGCCCGTTCCTGCGACGCAGCATCTCGTCGACCGCCTCGAGCGCCGTCGCGGAACGTTGGCCGTCGAGAGTGGCTGACACCCAGTTGCCGAGGAAGAAGATGCGCCGGTTCTGCTGGACCCAGCGCAGGCTGTCGAGCGCAGGAACGAGATACGGTCTCGTGGACGCGTCCTGTTCGGGGTCGTGAAACGCACGCAGGCTCGCCGTCACCCAGTCCTCGTTGAGCTCCTTGTCGCCGAAGTAGCGCGCCCAGTATTGCGCCTTGGTCGCCGAATCGGGATGTGCCGCGCCGGCGACGAAGGTGCGGCGTCGCCCTTCTGTGGTGGAGTCGCGACGCGATTCCGCCGCGAGCCGACTCTCCGCCGACGGCGCGGATCGCGCGACGAGCGTCGTGACGATCGCCCAGCGCGTCGGCGGACGCAGTGGCGCACCCGCCGCAGTCGTGCTGTCGAGGAGTGCATCGATGGACGCGAGCGCCGCCGGCGAATGTGCGAGTGCGATGAAGGCGTCGAGGTGATTCTTGCGCACGCCGTACGAGCGCGCCGGATCGTTCGCGCCAGCGAGCAACACGCGCTCGAGGTCGGGGCGAATATTTTCACGCTCGGTCGCCGACAGATACGCCGAGCCCGCGCGCGAGAGCCGGCCGAGCATCACGGGGACGAGTTGTTCGTCGGTCTCGCGTGGGAGCTCGCGCAGCGCGGCGCGCACGAAGCGAACGGGCGCAAGTCGCGCGGCGCGAACTTCGTCCCACATCGCACCCCACAGCATTGCGCGAAGAAAGTCGTCGCGCACCTCGCCGATATGCGACTCCAGCCAGCCGACGCTGCGACGGTCGAGGTGGACGAGTCCATAGCCAAAATCACCCGCATTGGCGAAGACAAAATCCGGCGCCCGCTTCCCCGTCACCGGTACCTCCGTCAGGCGCCCACGGAGGACCACCGGTACGCGAACAGCAGGTGCGTCGGCATAGCCGAGCAGGACCTCGATGCGCGCGGGCCATGGTGCGGTGCCTGACCGCGTCTGCACGGCACGCTGTCCGATGACGAGATGGGCGATTCTGCCATTCTTCACGTCGAGGCGCTGGGTGAGCACTGGCAACCCCGGACGCAGGATGTAGCTCTTGCCCCAGTCGTCGAGTGAGGAGCCGGCGACGCCGCCGACCGCACTCAGAAGGTCACGCCACGTCGCGTTGCCGTAGGGATGCTCGCCCAGGTAGCGTCGCAGTCCGTCGCGAAATGCCGTGTCACCGACGAGATAGTCGAGCTGCTTGAGAATACCGGGCGCCTTGTTATAGACGATCGCGCCGTAGTTGCTCTTCGCCTGATCGAGATTGGCGAGGTGCTGCCAGACTGGCGTCGTTCCCTTCGACGCGTCGACGGCATACGCTGCCGGCTTGTTGCGCAGGTAGAAGGTCTTCCACGCATTCGCGGACGGGGTGAGGTCGCTCTGCATCACCGCGGCGAGGTAGGTGGCGAAGCCTTCCTTCAGCCAGAGGTCGTCGAACCAGCGCATCGTGGCGAAATCGCCGAACCACTGATGCGCCACCTCGTGGTAGATCGTCGCCTCTCGACCAAGCAATTGCGAAAGCGTGGGACGCTCGCGATAGATGAAGCTCTCCTCGTTGTAGAACACAGCGCCGGGATGCTCCATTCCGCCGAAGGGAAAGGCCGGCGCGAGCACGAAGTCGAACTTCTGGAATGGGAATGGCTGCGCGGTGTATCGCTCGAGCCAGTTGAGCGCGCGCGCATTGATCGCAATGAGCGTGTCTGCCTCGACCTCCTTGGCACGCGAGGCTCGCACGTACAGCGAAATCGGGCGGCCGGCGACGACTGACGACTTCACCGTCCACGGCCCAGCCGCGAACGCCACGAGATACGTGCTGATGGGCTCCGTCTCGGCGAAGCGGAACGCGATGCCGGGAGGCGTGTCCACCAATCCATTCATCTGCATGCGCTTCGAGATTTGCACCCAGTGCCGCTCCATCGTATCCGCCGCGATGAGTTTCCCGTTCGCCACTGCGCTCCAACCAGTCGGCGTCCAAAGATCGAGGGTCACGCGCGCCTTGAGATCGGGCTGGTCAAAGCACGGAAAGAGTTGATTCGCGTCCGCCGGAACGAGCAGCGTGTAGAGATAGTCGGCGTTGTCCACTGCATCGTGAAAGCGGATCACGCTCGCGCCAGCCGGAGCGATGGCCGACGTAAAGTTGAGCGATACTTCGTTCTCGCCGGCGCGCAGCGCGCGGTCCGCGATAACCAGGTGTCCGTTCACCGAGGTGGGCACGTTATCCTCTCCATTCACCTCCATTCCGGACTGGGCCAAGCCGCGGAAGTCGAGGATGACATCGCCACCACCGCGGCGCACGAAGCGAATGGTCGCGCGGCCGGACAGCATGTCACGACGCGTGACGTCAAGCGAGAGCGCGTAACGCACGTCGGCGATCTGCGTTGCGCGCAGCGTGGCGAGCTCGCGCGACACGCCGGGGCCCGTGAGACTGTCGTTGGCGAATGGCGCGAGAAGGAACAGCGCGAATGGGAGAAGAATCATGATCTCGAATTGGAAAGACACATTGCCGGGGCGCTGCTCGCGCAATCTCGCGCGTCGAGCGAAAAGCGGTTGGAGGAAAGGGCGGAAGCCAACCGAAAGCGCATGATCAAACAGTCTTGATCCTGCCGTTTCGGTTGGTTTCCGCCCTTTCCTGTTCGCGCTTTCCGCTAACTCGCGAAATCCGTTCCTTCAACGATCCTGATCGTACACGATGTCGACAGGAATTCCCTTGGCCTTCAACCGATCCAGGTCGCCCTGCAGTACGCCGCCGATCGTTCCCATGTCCGTGTAGAGCTTCGCGACGCCGTCATAGTCGCCGTTGCCCTGCAGCACGAGAATCTGCTTTGACAGCTCGTCGGCCGCGGCGCGCATCTTCACGAAATCCACGCGATACCTGCCATTCGCTTCGCGCGTGAATGCTCCTGCGCGCTGGAGGAAGTTGAACGCCACCACGTTCGCGCGACCGTGCGCGTCGCCGGCACCGAAGCGCACGGAGCGGAAGAGACTTCCCAGGAACGTGACGTAGTTGTCCTCCACCGACTCGCGGCCCATCTCGCCCTGTGCGTTGAGCTCGCGAATCATGTACAGGCCGAGGATGTCCGCCTTCCCTTCTTCGAGTGCGCCGGCCTTTTCCTTCAGCGCGAGTCGCACCGTCCCCTTGCCGTTGATCGTGTTCTTGATACCCAGTCCATGCGCCACTTCGTGGAACATCACGTTTTCGAAGAACGCATCGAAGGTCACCTTCGACAGCTGATCGTCGACGATGAGCGCCTTCGCGAGCGGCGCGAGGATGCGGTCGAACTTCGCACGCATCGCATTCTTGAGCTGCAGCCGGCGCGTGCCCTTCTTCAGCTGCACCTCTTCGTCGTTCGGCAGGTTGATGGCAATCGTCTTCGAGCCCTGGTTCGCCTGGCCGGCGACGTAGACGACGTCATACGCATTCAAGTCAGCGTCGGTGCCTGGCGTCTCCTTCTTGTACTCAGCGCTCACCGGGATGCCGCGCTGGAGCGCCGGCAACTGCGACGCGTATTTCGCGAGCCGCTTGCTCCACGCATGGTCCTTCACGAGCACGAAGGACTCGTTGCTCGCCTTGTAGCCAAACAGCTCGTCCTCGTACGTCTCGATGGGGCCGAGCACCAGGTCGAGGGTGTTGTTCTTCATGTCCATCCACGCGAGGTCGCTCGGCTGATACTTGTCATTCGTCACCGAGGTCGCGAGCGCGAGCAGATACCGGCGCAGTCCCGCGTCATCGGCGAGTGCGGCAGCGCCGCGCAGCTTCGCTGCGGCACGACCGTTCGCGCCGGCGAACATGCGCGAGTACGGAATCGCCACGAGCGCGCCAGATGAGCTGCGGCGCACCATCGTGTAGAGTCCCTTGAGGCTATCAGCCCTCGCTCCGCCCGATGCGACTGCGCGCTCGAACTCCTCCTTCGTCATGTCGCGCGGATAGAAGTTCGCGCCGTGCGGCTTCGGGCCCACGCCCGGAGTGAACGGCGCGTTGTTGTCGAGGCGATCCCACGGTCCGACGTTCACTTCGGCAAACTCGTGCGTCACGGGATCGGTGATCCTGGACATCACCGAATCGCGCGGCCCGATGACCTGCTCCCAATAAATACCGTGCATCTCGCGCGCGGCGTCGATGAGCAAGGGCAGCATCAGGCGCTCTTTCTTCGTCAGCGACGTCGTGTCAGCCTGCAGTCGCACGACGGTGTACTTCGCGAGCCGCTCGGCGGGACCCGCGATCGACGGTGCCGGAGACACGGGAACAGTTGTCGGACGCGTGGCCTGCGGTGCGGGGGTCATCGGGCGACCCCCGGGATACCACGTCGGCGCCGGACCGTCGGCGAGGAGACGCGTCGCCGACGCGGCGGCGCGAATCACGTTCGTCATGTGCGCGAAGTCGACGCGCGACACGTCATCGCGGACCGTGTGATAGTCGTCGTGCATGTTATATGTCGACAGCGTGTGCGCGGGCACACCGGCGCGCGCGAAGGCAATGTTGTCGCTGCGCGTGAAGAAGCTCTGCTCCGGTCGGCGATCGGGCACGATGGGCAGCCCGGCGTTGGCGAACATCGTCCCCATGGTCGAGCGGTCGAAGCCCGTCAGCCATGCCCGGCCAGGACCACCCGCCAGCGAATCCGGGCGACCGATCATCTCGATCTCGAGATTGGCCGTCATGCTCCCGATGGGCGCGACGGGATGCTGCAGATACCAGCGTGTGCCGAGCAACCCGACTTCCTCGCCTGTCGTCGCGGCGAAGATGACGGTTCGCCTGGGACGGGGTCCGCTCGCCAGTGCGCGGGCAATCTCCATCACGGCAACCGTGCCGGACGCGTCGTCGTCGGCGCCGTTGAAGATCGAGTCGCCCTGTACGGGCCGGCCGATGCCGAGATGGTCGTAGTGCGCGTCGATGAGGATGACCGAGTCCTTGAGCACCGGATCGGTGCCCCGGAGTACGCCGACGACGTTGACCGCCGTGCGCCGCCTGGCGGCGGGAACGGTGTCGAGGGCGGCGAAGCTCGTGAAGAGGACCGGCCTCTCGCCCCGTGCGCCCTGGACGAGCGCAACCGGCACCCGCTGGAAGTACCCGCTGTCGCCCGCCGGCTCCAGCCCGATGGCGCGGAATTCGTTCGCGATCAGGGTGGCCGCCTTCATGGAACCGCGCGTGCCGGTGCCGCGACCTTCGAGCGAGTCATCGGCGAGCGCGGTGAGGAGGCGGCGTACGTCGCCTTCAGCAACGGGCGAACGTAGCGGCGACGTTCCGGTCGACGGTTGCGAGCTTGCACAGCCGAACTGTGCGCTGATCAGGACAGCCAGGAGCGCAGGGAGCGCGCGGAGTGACGGAGCCATGGTGTGAGTTCGTGGTGAAGGACGTAACGTCAAGGGCACGAAGGGGATGGCCGGGTGTATACCGGGTGCTACCCATTCTCGAGATGGAACGCCGTTTGCCATGTGTTTACGCAAACGAAAGGTATCGCCCACGCATTCGGCTAATTCGATTCAATGCAACCTCGCTCACGCACGCGAAGACGCTCACGAGCCATGATCGCGCTCATCGGGATTCCGGTGGCTGCAGCGCTCGTCTACGGCATTCCGGCGGCCTCACGCCCCATGCCGACGGCTTCAGCGCTAACGCTCGAGGCAAGCCTCTCGAATAGAAAGCTCACGCTCAAGCGCGACGGTGAGACGATCAAGACCTACGACGTCGCCATCGGAGCACCGGCACATCCCACGCCGACCGGCCAGTTCAACATCCGGAAGATGGTGTGGAATCCGTCCTGGACGCCTCCGGACGAGAAGTGGGCCAAGGGTGCTACCCCAAAGAGCCCGGGGCATCCCGCCAATCCGATGAAGACCGTGAAGATCTTCTTCCAGGAGCCTGACTACTACATCCACGGCACTGGAGCCGTGGAAACGCTCGGAGAGGCGGCCTCACACGGCTGTCTGCGCATGGACCCCAACGACGCCGCGGAAGTGGCGCTGATGGTCATGGAAAATGGTGGCGTCACCCGCGACTGGGACTGGGTGAAGGGCATACTCGGCCTCGGTGAGCAGCGGGTCGTCACCGTACAGCAAACCGCACCGTTCACCATCGTGCCTTAAGCCTCACGGGACGTGGACGGTGTCGTCAGAAGGGCGGTCGTTCTCGCGAGCGGCCGCCCTTCGCTATCCGTGGAAGAGCTTGTACGCGACCCAGGCGATCGCGAGCGCCCATATAGCGCCGCCCGCAATCCATAGCCACTGCACTCCAGGTACGTTTTCGTCGCCATCGAGCTCGCGCGCGCGCCGCTCGCGCCAGCCGGCGAGGGCGCCGGTGCCTGCCACCGCCGCGACGAAGACGAAGCGGCTGACGACTCCAGCGCCATGCCGTGCGGGCATCAGGAGATGGCCCGTCCCCATCCCGATCCCGGCGAGCAGTCCCGCATTCGTGATGCGGGTCAGGCTGCGAACGTTCACTGCACGGCTATGCGATCGCGCTAGTCGGCCGACGTGAACGTGATGTCGACGTCGATCGGCTTGCCGTGACGCCAGACGCCGGTTCCCGAGCGCGGTGGTGACACGACCTCGAAGCGTACCTCGAGGTGCTGCGGTGCGTCAGCAAAGGTCGGGCGCAGATCCTCGAGCACCGTACTGTATGCGGCCTCGTGGTCGCTCGCCGTTACGATGCCGACGTGAATGGGATGCGCGAACCGCTGCATCTCCATCGCTCCGGGGATCCGTTCAGCGATGTAGTAGACGTACGTGTTCATCATCCTCCGGAGGGGCTTGTTACAGCGGTTCGACCGTAAAGACGAGCGTCGCGTTCGGCGGAATGTCACGGCTCCCATTCGGGCCGTAGCCGAGCGATGACGGGATGATGAGCTGGCGACTCCCGCCGACCTTCATCCCGAGCAGACCTTCGTTCCAGCCCTGAATGACCTGGCCGGGAATCGTGAACGGGTACGTGCCTTGGTCGAAGATGACGCCATTCGCGAACGCGCCAACGTACTTCACGTTGAGCGCATCACCGTTGGCGATGGTCTTCCCCGTGCCAATGCGGATGTCGCGATAGTACAGCCCCGACGGCGTCTTCGTCGATGCGACGAGGTTCACGCCGAGCGAGCTGGCGAACGTGGTGTTCTCGATGGGCACGAGAGGATAGTTCGTGTTCGTGGTTGAATCGCCGAGGCAACCAGCGGCGAGCACGAGGGACGTGAGGATGACGAAAATGGGACGAAAACGCATCGTTGATATCCGAAACGGTGAAAAAGTGATTGAGAAGTCTACACCAAGTAAGGCCAGCGGTCAGCCCGCCCCGCCCTGTTCGCGGTCACGCCGGACCGGAACGCGCTTCCCCTTGATGGTCGTGGCGCGCAGGGTCTCGATGATTCCGTCAGCGATCTCGTCTGGTACCTCGACGAGCGCGAATCGGTCCGTGATCTGGATGGCACCGATGGCCCGGGCGTCGACGCCGGCTTCGTTCACGATGGCACCGACGAGGTCGGCAGGCCGGATGTTCGAGTTGCGGCCGGCACCAATGTAGAGACGTGCGACGTCCCACTCTGGCGTGATGCGCTTCTTTCCCCCGCTCGACGACTTGCCGCCGGCCTTCGCGGCTTCGTGCCGCCTCGAGCCCGCCTTGGGCGTTGGCGCCCGCTCACGATCATGGCGCGACGCCGGCCGGTCCGGGCGCAGCGAAATCGTCGGAATCTCCTCGGCATCCGCGCCATCCTTGGCGTCAGCCATCTTCACCGCCGCCGCGGCGACGTCCATGATGTCGAACTCCTGCGAGAGCGAATCGACGACTGCACGGAAATGGTCGAGGTCGCCGCCCAGGACCATCTCCCGCAGCGACGCCTTGGTCATCTCGATGCGACGCGCCCGCAGGTCGGCGACCGTCGGAACGGTCGCGATCTCGATCTTCTGCTTCGTCAGGTACTCGATGTTGCGCAGCAGGCGATGCTCGCGCGGCTCCGCGAGTGTGATCGCGACGCCCTCACGTCCGGCGCGCCCCGTGCGGCCGATACGATGCACGTACGCTTCGGCCGAGGTGGGGACGTCGTAGTTCACGACATGCGAGACGTGCTCGACGTCGAGGCCACGAGCGGCAACGTCGGTCGCAATCAGCAGGTCCGCGGTGTTGGCGCGGAACTTCTTCATCACGCGATCGCGCTGTTCCTGCGAGAGGCCGCCATGCAGCGCCTCGGCGCGATAGCCGCGGCCGTTGAGCGTCTCGGTGAGCTCGTCGACTTCCGTGCGGGTGCGGCAGAACACGATCGCCGACGTCGGGTTCTCGACGTCGAGCACTCGGCCCAGCGTGGCATTCTTGTGTGCGCGGCCGACGATGTATGCGACCTGACGTACGCGGGGCGCGGAGCCGGCCGGCACGACTTCGCGATCGATGCGGACGCGCACCGGGTTGCGGAGATGCTTGTTGGCGATGTCGGCGATGCGCGGTGGCAAGGTCGCGGAGAAGAGCGCTGTCTGTCGCGTCGCCGGCGTCTCGACGAGAATCGCCTCGAGATCTTCGGCGAAGCCCATGTCCAGCATCTCGTCGGCTTCGTCGAGGATGACGACCTTCACGGAGTCGAGACGCATCGTCTTGCGACGGATGTGGTCGAGGGCGCGGCCCGGCGTTGCGACGACGACGTCGACACCACGCTTGAGGGCCCGCAGCTGGGACTCCATCGGAGCGCCGCCGTAGATCGGCAGCGCGATGATGCCCATGGCCTTGCCGTACTTGTGCACGGCCTCCGCCACCTGCATGGCGAGCTCGCGAGTGGGGACGAGGATCAGTGCGCCGAGTCGCTCGCGCGGTTCGGCCGTTGGTGTGAGGACGTGCAGCAGGGGCAGCGCGAAGGCTGCGGTCTTTCCCGTGCCGGTGGCCGCCTGGCCAAGCACGTCCTTTCCTGCAAGAAGAGGAGGAATCGCTTCGCGCTGAACGGGGGTGGGTTCTTCATACCCCAATGCGGCAAGCGCGGCTACGATGCGAGGATCAAGTCCAAGACCGGAAAATCCGGTCGTCTGTTCGGTGCTCTCAGAGCTTTCTGTACGCGGTGTCATCATTGAACTTAACCACGATCGATCATTCCGACGGCTGAAGCATCACAATGGCCCTTTGTCCTCTTCCTCGGCCCGCATGTTTCCATTCGCGATCCACACGTCACCGATGCAGGGTCAGGGCGCATTCGCCTCGGAGCCCATCCCTACCGGTGTGCGGCTCATCGAGTACGCGGGTGAGCGGCTGACGGCGGCGCAGGCCGAGGAGCGGTATCCGGACGTGGAGGGTGAGCGGCATCACACGTTTCTCTTCGCGATCGACGACGACATCGTGATCGACGCCGCCGTCGATGGAAACGAGGCACGGTTCATCAATCATAGCTGTGATCCCAACTGCGACGCCGTCATCGAAGACGGGCGCATCTGGATCGAGACGATTCGCGACATCGCACCTGGCGAGGAACTCGCGTACGACTACGCGTACGTGCTCGAGGAGCGGCATTCGCCGGCGGCGAAACGTCGCTTTCCCTGCCACTGCGGTGCGGCGACGTGCCGCGGGACGATCCTCGCGAAGAAGCGCTGAGCTACTTCTTCGGGCCGCAGAGGTAGTCCACCGCGACGCTACCGAGCGATCCGCCGAGTGCGGGACCAAAGCCAGGCAGCTTGTTGACGTTGCGCTCGATGACCTTCGTGCTGTTGGCGTCGGAGTAGAAGACGTTTTCCTTCGCTGCGAGATAGCGCCTCGTGCAGTCGAAGGTGGCGATGGTCTTCGAGCTGGCCCACGTGCCGCGCGCGGCCTTCACCGGTGGCGTGAAGACGACGCGCACCGTGGCCGACACCATGGTGCCGTTGCGCTTGACGCTCCTGGGGTCGACCGACACGACATTGCCACTCACCGTCGTGCCGATGTCCTTCCACTTCTGCGCCGACGCCGCGGTCGCGAGGGACACGAGCGGGATGACGCCAAGAGCCAGTGCGCGCATGGAGGTGTCCGAGCTAGAGGTCGTAGTGATGGCCCAACCGGCGGCCGACATAGATGCCGATGCCCGTGCCGATCATCGAGACCATGAATGCTGTCATGAACCCGGCTTTCTCGCCTGCCCACCATCCGATGGCACCTCCAACGGTGGCGCCGATGAAGGACAGCATCTTGGTGAGCATCGTCTATCCGCGCCGCGCCGCCACGAGCTCTGCCTTCTCGCGGAAGGAGAAGACGTGGCCGCATTTCACGCAGGCGTAGCTGCCCGTGTGGGCACCCAGATCGTACAGCTTCGCAAGCTGCGGATGCTCGCATGGGGCATCGCCCCAGGCATCGCGCAGCTCCTGCGCACGCTTCTGCTTCATCGTCCCCTCCTGTCGGGCTTCTTGTTCGCTAACCGCATGCAAGGTCGCAGGTTGGGGCGTGCAACGCCAGCGGTCGCGGCCATCGGGAACGCATCGAAACTCGCGAGTCCGGCGCATCAACGCGCGTTTCTGAGTACCTTACGGCTCACACGTGAGGAGTAGCGATGATCCGAGGTTTCGAATTCGAAGAGGACGGGCGGACGTTCACGTGCAAGGTTGAAGCGCGACGCGCCACGCCCGATGATGCCTGGTGGTGGTTCGATGTTTCTGGCGATCGTCAGCGTTATGCGCCCTTTCAGGCCGCTCCGGCTGACACCCAGAAAGCCGTGAAGACCAAGATTGTCGCGTTTTACACGAATCTGCTCGAGGCGCGCGCGCGTCCAGTCGAGCCGCGTAGCCATTGGGGTCGCCGACCCAAGGTCGCGACGCCCGAAGCAACGCCCACAAGCTGATTTCCACCGACGACCGGCGTCCTCACGGGGCGTCGGTCGCCAGCTTGCTCCAGTATCGTCCCATCTGTCCACGCAGCGCCATGCCGTCGCCCGTGATGCCGGCATCCCTCCACGCTGCTGCATCGACGTCCTCTGCGATTACCAGCAGCGCCGGCGTCGCGCCATAGAGCTCCAGCAGGTCGGGACTTGCCGCGTGATACCACGCGAGCATCCACTGCTGCTCGCCGTCGATCTCGGCGCGACGCGCGCGCACGTTGAGCGCCTGGATCACTTCGCGCATGGTGCCGTCGGGCAGCGGTGCGATGCCTGTATTCGCGGGCAGCTCCATTGCACCCTGCCATACGAGGAACACGGCGCGCTTGATCGCCTCAGTCGCCTGCTCGACGTCGGCGAACAACTCCTCGTACGCGCGGACGATCGCCGGATACTCGCCGTAGACACCGGAGCGCTCGATCTGCCTGTCGCGCTCCTCGATGGTGCCGCCCGCGCCGGCGATGCTGGCGAGGACGGCATCCTCCCAGCCGGCAATGGATCTGAGACTCAGCACTTACACGCAGTTCCGCTCATTCCGTCACGAGTCTCACGGTCGTATCCCACGGGTCGCTCGCAACGAATTCGTCGCCCTCTTCACGCACCGCATATCCTGCAAGGCGCAGACTCTCGACGGTAGCACGAGCCTGATCGTTCGAGGGAAGGATGACGCGCCATTCGAGCAGTCGCGCATCGGCGTCGGTCGGTCGCGCGGCGTTCGCACCGGCCCACGTATTGAGACCGAGATGGTGATGATAACCGCCCGCAGCGAGAAAGAGCGCGCTCGGATAGCTCCACACCATCTTGTCGAGGCCGAGCGCAGTGTGATAGAAATTCGCCGCCTCGTCGAGTTGGCCGACGTGGAGATGCACGTGGCCCATCGTCGCGCCGGCCGGCATGCCCTGCCAGCGATCGCTGCCCGCCATGGTGATCAGATCCTCGAAGTCGAGCGGATCGGTGGCCATGGCGAGCTGGCGACCGACGGCGCGCCACGTGCTCCGTGGCCGGTCGGCATAGACTTCGATGCCCAGCCCATCCGGGTCGCGCAGGTAGAGGGCTTCGCTCACCAGATGATCCGACGCGCCGGCCCGCGCGCCGATCTCCCCGAGGTGCAACGCGAATCGCGCGAGGGACGTCCGGTCGGGAAGCAGAATGGCGAAGTGATAGAGCCCCAGTCGTCCCTGCTGCGGCATGGGCTTGGCGCCCTGCCGCTCGGTGAGCCGCACGAGCGGCGTTTGGTCATCGACAGTACCAAGGACCGCAGACGTGTCGTCTCGATCCATGACATGCAGGCCGAGCTCTGACTGGTAATAGGCGAGCGAGCGCGTGAGATCGGAGACCTGGAGCCACACGTGCCCAAGTCGCGTGGCGGCGGGGAGTCTCCAACCCGGCGACTGAATGCCCACGTCCATCACCGGCTCGATGTCGCGACGAGCGTCGTCGACCGGGTCGCTGAGCACGCGTCGCATGGTCATCGCCGGTTGGCGATCATTTCGTCCACGGAGAACCGACCCGGTCCTCCAACGAAGAGTGCGAGCGACGCGACCATGAGCATGAGAACGAACTCGTAGCCCGCGGGGAGGAAGAATCCGTTGGCGAGGTGCACGAGGAAGATCGCACCGAGCATGTCGAAGACGAGTCCGAGCGCGATGAGCCGCGTGAGGAGCCCGATCACCAGTCCAATGCCGCCGAACAACTCGAGAAAAGTGACGAGCGGCGCGGTGATCGTCGGCATCGGTGTACCCATCTTCGCGAATCCCTCGGTGATGCCGGCCAGGCCGGAGACGAACAGCTTCTGGTAGCCGTGTGCGATGAAGACGATCCCGACGACGACGCGCATGATGGCGAGCGCAAGTCCCTGCTGGCGGGGGCTCGACGCAAAGAGTGGCGTGGATGACATGGTGCTCCCGGGAAAGTGGTACGGTCGGCTCGGCGATGGAGCAAATCCGCTGCCGTAGCCGAAGTTCCGGGCTCCCTGCCAGCCGTCAATGCGGCGTTATCGACCGCTGATCCACTCGCGGCAGCACCACTGGCTGCCGCTCCGACAAAATCCTCGTCGTGAATCGCTGCGCTTCGGAGATGCGCTCCACCTCCAGCGAGATCGCGTCCAACGCCTGGATGATCGGAGCGAGCTGGAGATTCACGGTGTTCTGCGGCGCCGAGAGCAGCGCAGTGCCCATGGCACGACGGGCGCCGAGGTAGCCACCGATCCAGGCGCCGATGACGCCCGCGAGAAGCGCGATGCACCCTGCGGCGCCGAACAGCAGGATGTAGTGCTCTCGTGTCGTGCCGTTCAGTAGGCCGGGAAGCGACATATCGGTATCCTCGAAGAATGCAGGGCAAGGCGAACGCGAAGACCGGATCCCCTCGTTGCGTTCGGGGCGACAACTGGGCGTCTGTACGTCCCGCCCAGAGCGAAAGTGTCAGCCGGACGCCGCGACGGCCTGTGCCGAGGGGCCCGCGCCGCTCCGCTGAACATAGATGCCGTCCACGCCGAGGTCCCAGCCCGTGGGATCAGCCTGGTAAAGCTCGAGAATGCGATCGAGGCGGGCCCGAAGTTCGGCGTCGGGAACCGGGACGAGCAGCTCGACGCGACGGCGCAAGTTGCGCGGGCGGAGGTCGGACGACCCGATGAAGTACTCCGGCGCTCCATCGTTCGCGAACCTGTAGATGCGAGAGTGCTCGAGAAAGCGGCCGACGACGGACGTGACGCGGATACGCGACGACCGGCCCGGCACGCCCGGGGCCAAGGTGCAGATGCCGCGCACCACGAGGTCGATCTGCACGCCGGCTTCCGATGCGTCGTACAGCGCGCGCACCACCTCCGGATCGGAGAGCCCATTCACCTTGATGGCGATGGCCGCCGCCTTCCCTGCGCGCGCGTGCGCCGTCTCGCGCGCGATGCGCGCGAGGACCTCGGTGAGCAGCTGATTCGGCGCCACGAGCGCCCCGTGTGACAGTCCCTGTGGCGCTTGCGCCGATCCGGTGAGCGCGTTGAACAGGTCGGCGATGTCCGTCGCAAGCTCGTCACGCGCCGAGAAGAGACTGAGGTCGGTGTACTGGCGGCCGGCGCGCGCATTGTAGTTCCCCGTGCCGACATGCACGTAGCGCTGGAGCTTCTCGCCCTCGCGGCGCACGACGAGCGCGACCTTCGCGTGCGTCTTCAGTCCCACGAGCCCGTACACGACGTTCACTCCCGCCTTCTCGAGGGCACGCGCCCACGAGACGTTGTGCTCCTCGTCGAAGCGCGCCTTGAGCTCGACGAACGCAACGACTCGCTTGCCCGCACTCGCGGCATGCAGCAGGGCCGCGACGACCGGCGACGGATCGCCGACGCGATACAGCGTAATGCGAATCGTCGTCACGGCGGGATCCGCCGCAGCCTCGCGCAGGAAGCGAACGACTGTGTCCTCGAACGAATCGAAGGGATGATGCACGAGCAGATCACGCTCGCGGATTGAACCGAACATCGGCTGCTCCGCCGGCACCGGTGATCGCATGCGCAACGGCGGATATTCCAGCGCGGCCGTGGGCGGCAGCGGAAGGTCGGCGAGACAGCGGAGATCGATCAGCCCGTCGATCACCTGCACTTCATCGACCGCCGCCTCCATGTCCTGCGTGATCGCGTCGCGACGCAGGCTCTCGAGTACCAACTCGGCGACGAAGGCGGGCATGGACCGCTCCACCTCCACGCGGACGGCCGGATTGTACGGGCGTCGCTCGGTCGCTTCGGCGACCGCGTGCAGCAGGCTCTCCGCGCCTTCTTCGTCGAGGGTCAGGTCGCCGCGGCGCGTGACGCGAAAGAGATGCGCGCCTTCGACATGCACGTTGGGGTGCATGAGGTCGACGTTGGCGCGCAGCAACTCCTCGATGGCGATGACGTCGCCGGCGCGGCCGGGCACCGGCAGCAGGCGCGGGACGTCGCTGGGCAGCTCGAACTCGGCGAGATGTGGCTTCTCGCTCGCGCCGCCGCGAAAGACGACGGCGAGGGAGAGACCGAGATGCGGCAGATGCGGCAGTGGATGACCGGGACTCAGCGTCATCGCGAGTGGCGTGAGACCCGGATGGATCTCGTCGCGACACCGCGCGCGCAGGACATCCTGCTCCACCGCCGTGAGCGTCTCCCACGTCACGATGCGCGCGCCGATTTGCTCGGCCGCACGCAGACACTCGCGTGCGACGCGTGACTGCTCGTCGAGGATCCCGGCGACTTCGGCTTCGACGCGCGACAGGCGTTCGCGCGACGTGAGACCGTCGTCCCCGCGTGTGGTTCGCTCGTCGCGATCGTCTGCCGCGCGACGAAGGCCGGACATGCGCACCATGTACAGCTCATCGACATTGCTGCTCACGATGCCGAGGAAGCGGAGGCGCTCCTTCAGCGGTGTGGCAGCATCGGCGGCGATGGCGAGGACGCGACGCTGAAAGGCGAGGAGGCTGAGCTCGGGATTGAGCATCTCCGCGGGTGAGCCGGCGTGGCTCGTCGCGATGGGGAGCATCTGGTCGGACTCCTCGCGCTGTTCGCGGCGAGGATCGGAGCGCTTCCAGCGGACGAGCAGCTCGGCGTGCTCGCGTGGATCGCCGGCGGCCTGCCGCAGGTCGTGCACCGCTTCGAGCGCGTGCGCGAGACGATCGAGCTCGGCCTGGTCGCCGCGACGGAGATGACCGCAGAGATGATGGAAGGTGCGCTCGCTGCCGTTGCGCCGAACGGTGAGGCGATCGAAATGCAGCTCGAATCGCGGACGCCGAAAGAAGTCGTGATGCGCCGTGCGCGTCAGCCGTTCGACCTCGAGGTCGAGCTGTACGGCGAGCACGGTGGGATCGACGAAAGCGCGCAGGCGTCGCGTCGCGGGGTTGTCCTCGGCAAGCGCGGCCTGCACGTCGGCGGCACGCACGCGCGCATCGACGCGCACGGGCAACGCGTCAGCCGATCCGTCGACGCGCAGCGACAGCAGGTGGCGATCCTCCGCGCCGATGCGCAGGCGGAGCGTGATCCCTCGCCGACGCAGGACGTCGTCGGCACTGTCGATGTACAGGTCGCGATGCACGGAGCGGCGCGGCTCGCTCGACGAGATGCCGAGTGGCAGTCGCGCGGACGCGAGTGCGGCGAGCTGCTCGGCGGAGCGAAGCTCGTAGCGAAACGAACTGCGGTCGTGCTGCCGCCCTCGCACGCTGGTCAGCGGGGGCCCACGCAGGAGCCCAGCATGCTGGCGACGTCGCGCTCGTTGCCGATGGTGCGGTAGAAGTCGTCGTAGTACTCGAGCGTCTCGCGCACGATCCTGTCGTCGAGGAGCTTGCCGACTTCGTCGCGATAGAGCGCATAGATCGCCTCCTTCTTCTGCTTGAACAGCGCGATGGCTCCCGGCATCTCCGGCTTGAGCGCGCAGTAGCCGCGCCAGAGCCGGTCGCGCACGCGCTTTACCGTGAGGCGAGGATCGACGGTCGCATACGGCGCATTGACCGCCCCCGAGAAATCGAAATCGTAGGCGACGGGCAGCAGCGGACTGCCGTCCGGCCTGGAGATGAGCTCTCCGTTGTGCAAGCCGTTGAAGGAGAAGTCCGTGTTGGCGATCAGGTACTCGAAGAGATAGGCGACGGCCAGTCGTTCCGGGTCGATGTCGTCTGGTCCTGCCCCCTTGACCTTCATGATCCTGCCGCCGAGCCGGTCCGCCATCTCGTCGGGGTCTTCGAAGACGAAGGCGTAGCGCGCGGCCTCCGCCTTGCCCGAGGCGCTGTCGGCGTACGTGATGCGAAGCGCGCGAACGCGGTGACTCACCGGCGTCAACACCTGGTAGATCCGGTAGAGTTGCATTTCCTGCAGCACGAACTGCTCGTAGTTGTCCCTGTCCTTGCAGACGCTCACCATCTTCGGCTTCTGAAGATCGTGGAGCAGCGTGCCCTTCGCCTCCTTGTTCCCGACGTTGAGTCGAATGGGAGGAAAGGAGCAGTTCTTGAGTCGCCAGATGCCGTGTGTCTTGGCGCGAATCGGCACGGTGACCGTCTTGCCGTCGGCGGCAAGGTAGGAGATCGTCGCGCTGCGATAGGGCGACGTCTCGCTCTTGTCGCCGCGCAGCTGCCTGAGGTTCGTCGTGAAGGTGACGGCCAGCGGCGCTTCGCTGGTGAAGAGCGGGGGCGGCGTGGTGTCGGCCTTGGGTGTCTTGACGGCCGCGGAGTCCTTCTTCGCCTTGGGCTTCTTCTGCTCCTGGCGCGCGTGGGCGGTCATCGGCCATGTGCAGATGGCGATGCACGCGAGGAGCGTGATGGCGGCGAAGCGCGAGTGGTGTCGCATCGTCAGGTCTCGCTGGTCACAGGAACTCGGCGTCGATCACCGCCGACGAACCGGCGGCACGGATGAGCGAGAGCAGCTCTTCAGGCGGCGTCTTCTTGCGGATCTGGACGAAGTACTCGATGGCGTCCACGCCGTCGACGGTGGTGATCCGCGAGAAGCGCCACTGCTTGGTGTAGTCCTGCAACTTGGGTTCGACGACGGCGCGCAGCGCGTCCAGGTCGCTCGTGCGCAGACGGAGACAACTCTCCTCGCCGCCTGCTTCCCCCTCGTCATTCGCGCGCGCGCGACGCCAGGCGCGCTCGGCGACCCCTTCGAGCTGGTCGCGCGTCATGTTGCGAAAGACCTCGTCGTCGATGCGGGCGACGAAGGTGCCCGTTCGTGCAAGCTGCTTCGCCCGCTTGAGCCGCTTGTCGGCGATCCGTCCGTCGAGCTCCATCGGCGCGCTGCCGAAGTCCGTGTACCAGAGCACGAGTGCCGTGGCGTTGAAGGCAATCGAGATGACGGCCGCCACGGGCAGATTCACCGCGGCGGCGAGTCCGATCGCCGTGGCGAGGAACACGTAGACGGCGTCCTTGCTGTCGTCGAGCGTGTTGCGGAAGCGCACGGCGGCGACGATGCCGGCGAGGCTGAAGGCAAGGGTGATGCTGTACTTCACGAGCAGCACGATGCCCGCGACGACGAGCGGGAGGATGATGAGCAGCTGGACGACCGACTGCTGATATCCGCGCTTGGCGCGCGTGAGCAGGTAGACCCACGCGACCGGCATGGAGAGCAGCACGGAGGCGAGCATCGCGACGGCGACGGTGATGGCGAGCGTGACTTCATCGAGCGGTGTGACCGCGCTGCCACGCGAGGAGACGGGAGGGCCCCCACCGAACAGTGCATCGAGCGACGTCGGCGCAATGGCGCCGGCGCGTGGCAACAGGTTCCACAGCAGCGCCCCGCCACCGATGAGGACGACGTAGTAGACGACGAGACGAACCACGATGCGAGACGTGGTGTCCGACTGTACGCCGTTTGCCGCCATGCAACCTCCGTGTGAGTGCAGGGGTAGTATCGTGCTCATTCAGCCCGAGCGCCATGCTTGCCGCACGCAGTACGAGCGTCCACATTCGGCCCATGACTCGATTCTTTCGTGCGGCCTTCGTGCTCGCTGCGCTGGCGGCCAGCGACGTTGTGTCCGCGCAACAATCGTCGGCACCGCGTCCGTCACTCGTCGTGTTGATCACGATCGACCAGATGCGCGGCGACTATCTCGAGCGGTTCGGACCGCAGCTCACGGGCGGCCTGGGACGGTTGATACGCGGCGGCGCGTGGTACACGAACGCGCATCATGACCACGCCATCACGGAGACGGCGCCGGGCCATGCCACGTTGCTCGCTGGCCGCTTTCCGCGGTCCACCGGCATCATGGCCAATCGGGTCGGTGTCGACGACGACGATTCGCCGCTGATCGCGAGCGGTGTCGGTGGGGGTGCGTCGCCGAAGCGGTTCGTCGGCACGACGCTCTCCGACTGGTTGACGTCCAGCGACAGCAAGTCGCGCACGTTCTCCGTGTCGACGAAGGATCGCGGCGCGATCCTGCCGGTCGGCAAGTCGAAGTCGCAGGTCTATTGGTATTCGCCCGACGGCCGCTTCATCACGAGCAAGTACTATCGTGACGAGCTTCCGTCGTGGGTGACTGCATTCAACGATCGCCATTTTCCGCAGACCTTCGCCGGACGCAGCTGGACGCTCTTCCTGCCCGACAGCGCGTACCACGAGGCGGACAGCGTCGAGGCGGAGTCGGGAGGCAAGGGCATTGTCTTTCCGCACATCCTGCCCGACGATCCGGAGGACGCGGCGAGCATCGTGCGCGGCACGCCATTCATCGACGACATCACGCTCGCCTTCGCGCTGCACGGCGTGCAGTCGCTGGCACTGGGCGCCGGCGCGCCGACGGATCTCCTCGCTGTGTCGCTCTCGGGGACGGACTACATCGGCCACCGCTATGGTCCGGACTCGCGGGAGATTCACGACCAGATCGTGCGCGTCGACCGCGCGCTCGGCGTGTTCCTCGATTCGCTGTACAAGCTCCGCGATGCATCGAAGGTGACCCTGGTGCTGAGCGGCGACCACGGCGTCGGCACGATTCCGGAGATCGCCGCGGCGACGGTAAAACCGACACCGCAGCGAGTCACGATGTACGAGCTCCTGCCAGCGCTTCGCGAGCAGCTGCGCGCACTGAAGGTGGATACGATGGCACTGGAGATCGACCAGCAGATCGTGGCAATCGACCGGGCGGCCTTTGCGAAGGCCAAGGTGAACGGCGACTCGGTGCTGACGGCCTTCGCCGAGCAGGTGCGGCAGCTTCCCGGTGTAGCGCGGGTCGATCGCTTCAAGGCGCTACTGGCCGATACGCTGACCGATCCGATCGCCCGTCGCTGGAGTCACCAGTTTCCGGCGAATACGGGGGTCGACCTGGTGGTGACGCTGACGCCGTTCAGCCTCTGGCGCGGGAACATCGCGTCGCACGGTTCGCCGTATGACTACGATTCGAACGTCCCGCTGGTGTTCTACGGCGCGGGGGTGCGGCCGGGGAAGCACGCGGAGTTCGTGCGGACGGTGGACCTGGCGCCAACCCTGGCGGCGTTGGCGGGCGTTGCACCAACGGAGAGGATCGACGGCGTGGTGTTGCGGAACGCCATGAAGTGAGGGTGCCAGCGGCGGCGCTCCGCGCCGCCGCTTGACGGGCGTCAGCCCTTTCGCGGGCGACGCAACAGTCGCAGGATAAAGAGCAGCACGACCGCGCCGATGAACGCGACGAAGATGATTCCGGCCAAACCGCCGAAGGGTGTCGTGGCGCCGAGCTGCCGAAACAGCCATCCGCCGACAAAGGCGCCGACGATGCCGATGATGATGTCGCCGATGAGTCCATAGCCCGTACCGCCCATGACCAGCGAGGCGAGCACGCCGGCGACGAGTCCAACGATGATCCAGGTGAGTAGATCCATAAGGGTCTCCAGTGGTGGTCTAGATGTGGCCCAGCTGGTCGAGCCCGATGCATTTCCCTGACCACACGAGACGCGGGAGCGCAGGTCCCTCGACTTCGCTCCTGACGACAACCGTCTCTCACACTTCGAGGCGCGCGTCAAACGGCACCACCTCGCCGAACTCCAGCGCGCGGCGCATGATCCGCAGGTACATCGCCCAGCAGAACGACGACACCGCGAAGTGTTCCGACAGCGCCGGCCATCCGATATGCCGGAAAAGCACCTGCGTGTGTTCGTCGTCGATGGCAGTGAGCTCGAAGCGCACCCGGGTGCCAATCCAGTCCGGCATCGCCTCGACGAGCTCCAGCTCGAAGCATTGGTCCTTCTCGCACTCGCGCACGTGCGCTCGCCACTCATAGCCTGGTCCGAAGTCGAGCGAGTAGAGCGCGTTGAAGCCAGGCACGCCGTCAGAGCGCAGCGTCCACCATTGGTCGAGCCCAGCCGGAGTACTCACGGCCGCGTACACGCGAGCGAGAGGAGCTGCTATCGGGAACTCGTGAATGATGTCTGGCATGACCACCGCCCTGAAGCTGGTTCATCCTCGGGAAGGAAGCTTTGCCGCCAGTCGCTGAATGGTCGTCACGTTGCGGAACGTGTTGTCCGCGCTGATCAGCTTCTTCGGCATCTTTTTCCAGATGACCGAGTCGCTCATCCCTCCTCGGCAGTACCAATAGAGTTCGCGGCCATTCACGTGGAAGTCGTCGTAATCACTCACGATCTCCTTGAGCGTCGGGAGCACGGCGTCGGCAAGCGACTCCTTGAAGAAGCCGATCGATAGCGTGTGTCCCCTGCCCCTTGCGTCACCGAAGGGGTGATTGGCCGCGACGGCAGGCAGGTCGTCGAGCGCGCGCAGGTATGTGCCGACCCCAATGCCGAGTCTTGCCTGGAGATGTTCCTCGATCTTCCGCTCGAGCGCGCCGATGTCGCGCGCCGTCGAGTCAAAGAGGACGTTGCCGCTGGCGATGAACGTCTCGACGTTCTTGAAGGGCAGCTCCTCGAAGACGGCACGCAGGCGATCCATCTTGATCGTGCGTCCACCGACGTTGACGGCGCGGAGAAATGCAACGAGGCGAGGCATGACGCGTCAGCTCGGGTTCCAGCGCGACGGCAGCGCGAACATCACGATCAGCGCCGCAATGAGGCCAGCGAACACCGCCGACACGAGTGCGATCGGCAGTGACGTGCCACCCCATGCGAACACTGCGAGTCCCGCCGTCAGTGTGATCAGCGCCGCCCACACGAGTATGAGCGGACGTGCCCATGACGTCGCCATGATCACGGCGATCGCGCCGAGCATGCCAATCACGCCGTAGCTCACTTCGACGATGGTGGACACACGCTGTGCCGAGTATCAGCATCCAGTTCGAGCGCCGCAAGCTGCGCCGCGGCAGCCGACGTCATCACGGGTATCACCTCGAACGCCACGAGCTCGCTCCACTGCGCCATCCACTGGTCGAGCAACGCCCGATCGCCGCTTTCCATCACCTGATAGCAGCGACGCCGGTCTTCTGTCACCCAGCTGGACACGTAGCTCAGTCCCTCGGGCGCGAGTCGTCCGCGGTCGCGAAAGCGGCGATACACCGGCAGTGGATCACCATGCCGAAAGTTTTCGATGATCATGTACAGCATCCGTCGACCTCCAAAGCAGGTAGCTCGCTCCGGTCGTGCCAACACATTTCGTTTCGCAGACGTCAGCCGCAGCGCTCGACGCGCTCCGCCGCCGCGCGCGTGCCAGCACGATAGTGGAGGATCGAGCGACCGTCCGTCTCGAAGATCATCAGGTTCTCCGGATATGCCGCACTCGTCACGATCAGGTTGTGCGCCAGCGGCCCGCTGTACTTGTTCGACTCGATTCGTGCGCGTCCCGAATTGATCACGAGTACCGAGACCTCACTGTCGCCAACACCGATCCCCGCCTCGGTGAGCACACCCGCCGAGTCCACGTCGACGCGGACGAAGACGCCATGCGACATCATCAGCGACGCGCCGAGCGGTACCCGCTTCGGATGCAGATGCGTGCATGACGCGCGAGTATCGACGCCGGCGAGCGTCGAGTCGTTCAACACGCGCGCCATGGTGGCTGCCGTCATTCCGAATTCGAGGGGGCCGATGCCCTTTGCCGAAACCGTCCATCGGCTACCCTCCGGCTCGAGCACGCCGGTGGCACTGGTGAAGCGCGCTGAATCCTCAGCCGGCGTCTTCTCAGGTGCACAACCTGCGAGGACGAGCCCGGAGAGAGCCAGCAGCGCGCGCGATATCACTCGACCTCCACCCCGACGATGGAAGGGTCCGCCTTCGGATAGCGCAGGTGCAGCGCGGCCATCGTATCCGCGATGGTGCGTGCGATGAGGTAGTCGCGCGCGTCCTTGTCGTCAGCGGGCACGATGTACCACGGCGCGTGTTCGGTGCTGGTCTCGGCGAGGATGTCGCGATACGCCTCGGTGAAATCGTCCCACCGCTTGCGATCATCGAGGTCGCCCTCGCGGAACTTCCAATTCTTCTTCACGTTGGTCAGCCGCTCGGTGAGCCGCTCGCGCTGCTCGTCGTGCGAGATGTGCAGCATGAACTTGAGGATGACGACACCGTTGTTCGTCAGCATCCGCTCGAAGTCGTTGATCTCGTCATAGCGCTTGCTCCACACCTTCTTCGGCAATGACTCGTGTACGCGCGGGACGAGGATGTCCTCGTAGTGCGAGCGGTTGAAGATGCCGATCATGCGTCGCGCGGGAATCTGCTGGTGAACACGCCACAGATAGTCGTGCCGCTGCTCCAGCTCGGAGGGCACACCGAAGCTCGACACGGCGCACCCCTGCGGATTCACCGCCCCGAACACCTTGCGGATCGTCCCATCCTTCCCGGCCGCATCGCGTCCCTGGAGCACGATCAGCAACGCATGGCGTGCGTCGGCATAGAAGACACGTTGCAGCTCGGAGATGCGCTCGACCTGTTTCTCGGTCGCATGATCGAGCGCGTCGCCGGTCTTGAGGGAGCCGCGAACGCGCGCATCCCTGTCGCCAAGGCGGATCGATCGCTTGTTGCGTACTGGTTCGAGCTTCACGGAGGCGTCCTTGCTGAATCGTCAGCGCGGCCCGTCGCCCTAGGTGCGGGGGGCGCGGATGGAGAGCGGAACGATGGTCGTCCCCCACCGCAGCTGAAGTGTCGCGGAGTCGGCATCGACCATCGGGAAGGCGAAGAGCAGCGACTCGACGTGATCGCCATGCAGTGGCGTGGCGCGCACACGAAGTACGTCCTGCCCATCAGGATAGCGCAGGTGGAATGCCGTCGCGCTTCCGCTGAAGATCACGGTCCACGACGACGAGTCGGGAATGGTCCAGATGCCATACGTTCCCGCGGGCAGCGCAGCGCCGTTGACTGTCACCGGCGCCGAGAAGGTGATGCGCGCGGCGCTGTCGGCGCTGGGGGTCCAGATCTTACCCCACGGCACGAGGGTGCCGAAGAGCACTCGCCCGTGCGCCACGGGCCGACGATACAGTAGCTCGATCTTCGCGGCGGCAACCTGCTGCGTCACGGTGCCGAGTTGGCTCCGCACCACGTTCTGCGCCGCGGAACGCCGAGACAGCCCGCCGAGTGCGGCGATAGCAACCAGCCAATGCAGCACTCGGCGACCTGTCATCGACTCTCCTGTACGATGTCTCGCGATGTTCGACCAGCACGCCAGCGCGGCGCGAGACTACCCGTGACTTCGCTGCCAGTCCGATCCGGCGGCAATGAAGTCGGTGAAGAGATGCCGGGATCGCTCGTGAGTGTCGGTCAACGCCTCTGGATGCCACTGCACGGCGACGAGGTAGCTGTCGTCAGCCCCCTCGACCGCCTCGATGAGTCCATCGGGCGCTTCCGCCGTCGAAACGAGTCCGCGGCCAAGCTGCTTGATGCCCTGATGGTGCATGCTGTTCACCCGCTGCGACCCGGCCCCGATGAGTTCTGCGAGCCTCGTTCCCTCGGCGACGCTGACCTCGTGCGCGAGGAAGTCGCGGGTATGGTGAGCGCCGCTGAAGGGGAAGTAGTCGTGCTTGATGGCGCCCGGAAATTCGTCCGCGAGGTCCTGATACAGCGTACCGCCGGCGGCGACGTTGATCAGCTGCATTCCACGACAGACGCCGAGCACCGGCTTCTCCTCGGCGAGCGCCCATTTGGCGAGCGAGACCTCGACGCGGTCGCGCTCGCGGCAGGTCTTGTAGAGCGACGGATGCGGTTCGGCGCCGTAGGTGGTGGGGTCGATGTCCGCGCCGCCGGGAAGGAACACCGCGTCGAGCTCGTCGTAGATGCCACGCAACGTGTCCTCGTCGACGAGCGGGATCATCCACGGGATGGCCCCGGCCGCAGTGAGGGTCAGGATGTACCGCTGGCTCATGACCCACGACGGCGGAATCTCGCTGGAGACGCCGCCGAGGCTCTGCAGGGTCTGGGTCGGAATGCCGACGACGGGCCGGCGTGTGCGATGGGATGCCACGTTGCTACGATGCTCCCCGCTGGTCTGGCGCGGACTCTCCGCTGATCGTCGCACGGAGCGGGTCTCCGGTGGCAACGCGCTCTGCAAATCTCTGACTGATGTCTGGGCGAACCCCTTCGGCGGTTTCCGACACGACACGATCCACGACGGCACGCAGATCACGGGTCTTTTCGTACACAGCCAACTGACGATCCGCGCTGGTTCCGCCGCGCATGATCTGGAAAGCGTACTCCACCTCTCGGCGGCTGCCCAGCTCATCCACTACGTCGTCCACGAACCATTCGAGCATCTCTGTAAGCAACTCCCTAGCCGGGAGTTCCTTGCCCTTGCCGAAATCTATCAACTTGCCGTCCAAACCGAACCGAACCGCACGCCATTTATTTTCGTCGATCATGGCTGGGGGATAAAGCCGGAAGGTCAGGTTGTCGCGACGCAACTTCCAGATCTTCGCGACGATCGCCTGGAGAATGGCCGCGATGCAAACGGCCTCTTCCACACGGGTGCATACATCGCAGACGCGGAACTCCAGTGTTGGATACAGATGATGGGGCCGGGCGTCCCACCAGATCTTCGACCCGTTGGGAACGCAGCCGGTGTCCACGAGGGTTCCAAGCAACTCGTCGTACTCGGCGTTCGAGCGCAGGATGGGCGGCACGCCGGTTCGCGGGAAGTTGCGGAAGACGATGCTACGGTAGGACTTGAGTCCCGTGCGTCGGCCCTGCCAGAAGGGCGAGCTGGTCGAGAGTGCGAGCACGTGCGGCAGCAGGTAGCGCGAGACGTTCATCGCCTCGATGAGGAAGTCCTTGTCCTCGATGCCGACGTGAATGTGCGTGCCGAAGATGAGCAGCTGCTGCGCGAGGTCCTGGAGATCCTGCTTCACGCCGGCATAGCGCTCGAGCGGCGTGATCTCCTGCTTGGTCCAGAGCGAGAAGGGATGCGTGCCCGCCGCGGCGATGACGAGCCCATTCCGTCCCGCGAGATCCATGACCATGCCGCGGAGCCGAACGAGCTCGTCGCGCACCTCCTGCGGCGTGCGGCACACCTTGCTGCCGATCTCCACCATCGACTGGTGGAGCTCCGGCTTGAGCTCGGCGACCATCATGGAGTCGCCCGACAGTATCTCGGTGATGTAGGACTTGAGCTCCCGCGACTCCGGATCGATGATCTGGTACTCTTCCTCGATGCCGAGGGTAAGCGATGGTGCCTGCATGTGCGCCTCTGATTAGCGAGTCATCCCGCGGAGGCGGGAATCAAAGTCAGCGTTTTTCGGCAATGAATGTCGGCGTCTGGCTTCCGCCACCAGCGGTGACGTTGAGCAGCGATGCGGTACCGAGCCTCGAGAGCACGCCGTCGACGTGATCACCGTACGCGACATACGGCGCCGTGTCGACCATGCGCTCGATGAACATCACGTTGCCGTCGACGACGCTCGGATAGTCTTCCTTCGGCAGCGCGATGCGCTGCTGCACAATGTACGGCTCGGCGAGCGCGGTCCTGAGCGACGCCTGCCACGCATCGTCGTCCACTTCCCAGCCGAGGATGATGCCCTTGCCGCCGTATTCGTCGTTGGGCTTGAGGACGAGTTGATCCTTGTTGGCCGAGACGAACGGAATCAGGTCGATGTCGGCGCTTTCGTGGGTGGTATGCCGCTCTTCGACGACACGCGTCCATGGGATCGAGAGGTCGATCGCCTCCTGCTCCTCATTGCTGAAGAGGAACGAGTTCCGTTCGTCGTGCAGCACGGCGAGACTCGCCTTCTTGTGCAGGATCTTGCACGCGGGCGGGTTCACCATGCAGACCTTTCCGTCGCGGAAGGCGCGCAGGATCGGATGGTCGATGCCCCCGCGCTCGACGAGCTCGTGCAGCAGGACGCGCTTGTAGATCAGGTCGATCTTCCCATTCGGCCCGGAGAGCACGCCGTTGGAGTACGACACGTCCACCGGATCGATGATGGTGCACGAGATCCCCTGCCGCTCGAAGTAGTCCTGGAAGAGGAGGAACTCGCTCTGCGTGGGGACGTCGGACCAGTCGACGATGGCGATGTTGGGGCGATTCCTCGTTCCCGACCACTGCTCGTACGCGTCGAGCAGCGCGTGGAGCACGTTGTGTCGCGCGGGAAGCGGCCGGACATCCCAGCTGCGCAAGAACTCGCGCATGACGGGCATGCCATAGAACAGTTCAGTCAGGACGTCGTTGTAGCCGCCACCGGCGGGCGTCTCGGCGTTGTACTCAGTGAACTTCATCCCACCCTCTCCGGCGACGAAGAAGGCATCGAGGCGTGAGACAGGACTCGCATCGCGGAAGCCTGTCTCGACGTGCAAGAGCTGATGTTCCCAATCCATCAGGCGGAACTGCGCCAGCAGCCTGGCATCGGCGAGGGCGGCTTGATGCGCGGTGCGAAAGGCACGAAGCACGACGGCGCCACGCTTCTGGAGGAACTTGTATTGCGCGGGCGAGAGAAAGCGCGGACGCAACACGGTGCACAGCGCGCGATCGCCGAAGTAGAGGCCGCGCTGCTTGAGTTGTTCGTCAAGCTGACGCTGCGACTCACCAGCCATGTCGTCGGTGAGCAGCGAGTGGTATTGGTCGACGCCGTCGCGCAACATGTCAGCCGCTCCTGGCGCAGGCGGTCATGCGGCGCCTTCGCGACGGCCCAGCAGGAACGCGCCGCTGCCGAGAGTGCGCGCTGGCTTGCTCTCCTTCGCGAGCCGGATGACGAGATCGGCCATTCCCGAGAGCACCCACTCGAAGTAGTGCGGCGTGAGCGAGTTGATGTCCATGTCCGGCGCGGGGTTCATGAAGTCGATGGCGTAGGGAATGCCGTCGCGCACCGCGAACTCGAGCGAGCACATGTCGTAGCCGAGCGCACGCATGAGTGTGAGGCTGTCAGCCTTGATGCGCGTCTCGAGCTCGGGCGAGACATGATCCTCTTCCGGCACATAGCAGCGATGCTTCGGGTCGTACTTCATCACCAGCACTTCACGCTGGCCCAGCGACATGCAGCGAACGAACTGCTCCCACTCGATGAACTCCTGGATGATCATCGTGAGGAGGCCGGACGTGTTGTAGTTCTCGATCAGTTCGTCCTTCGACCGGCAGACGTAGACCTCCTTCCATCCGCCGCCATGCGCGTCCTTGAGGATGCACGGCATGCCGATGTGCGCGATGATCTCGTCCCAATCGAGCGGATATTTCAGGTTGCGGAGGCTCTCGTCGTGCTTGATGCCAGCGACATAGTCCTTGTTCGGCAGCGCGATGGTTTTCGGACTGGCGACTCCCAGCTTTGTCGCGAGCGTCGCGTCGAACAGCTTGTCGTCGGCCGACCACATGAACGGATTGTTGACGACCGTGACGCCCTGCAACACGGCGTGCTTGAGGTAGGTGCGGTAGTACCCGATCTCGTGCGAGATGCGATCGACGATCACCGCGTATGGCACGGCTTCGTCCATGCTGGTTCCGCCGAGCGTCACGTACTCGACTTCGACGCCCTGGTCGCGGCGCCGCACTTCCTCGATGAGTGCGGGCGGGAAGGACCACTCACGTCCGACGAGGAGGCCGACTTTTAACATATGCTGATTGGGTGAGTGGTTGTCCTGGAATGACAGGAGGTCAATCGGAGCCGCCGATGTAGGCGCGAATCATCTGTCGCCAGTACGGCCAGTCGTGCGACCAGCCGTCCCAGATGCGGAGCGCGTTCCATACGTTCTTCGACCACAGCCTTCCGGAGAAGTACTCGCTGTTGCCGCGCAGCGAATCATCCTGGCCGATGGCGAGAATGATGTCCATTCGCTGCATGGCGGCAAGACGCTCGGGATCACTCTCGCCGAGGATGAACTCCGCCGGGTTGTACGGATAGATGTGCTGGTCCGTGTAGCCGTCGGTCACTTCGCGAATGTCGTAGATGCCGCTCAGCCCGATCGTGCGTCCGACGAGATGTGGGTACCGGAGCGCGAAGGTCAGTGCGTGGTACGCGCCGAAGCTCGCGCCGGTCGTCATGAGGAACGGATTCGGATTCCCCTGCGTCAGCGGTACGACCTCATCGCGGAGATAGGCGTCGTAGCGCGCATGATAGAACGCCCGGTCGGAAGGATGCTTCCACTTGGCGTACCAGCTGTCGGAGTCGACGCTGTCCACGCAGTAGAGCTGCAGCCATCCGCGCTCGAGCTGCTCGCTCAGCGCGGTGATCATCCCCTGGTCTTCCCACTCGAAGAACTTGCCCATCGAGCTCGGAAAGACGATCACACGCGCGCCGGCGTGGCCGAAGACCAGGAGATCCATGTCGCGCTCGAGGCGCGGGCTGTACCAGCGAACGTGCTCACGATGCATGGGGCGCCGGTCTGTGGTGAGGGAAGAGGAACTTCAGCACGCGCTCGACGCGCATGCCCCAACTCTGCTCGTTGTGTTCGCCGCCCTGCTCTTCGAGGTACGCCAGATCGTCGCCAATAGTCCATCCCTTCGCAACCAGTGCGTCGCGGAGCGCTCGCGTGTTCTCGAGCGTCGCCGCGCCTTCGGCGGTGCCGGCGTCGAGCCAGATCCGGAGCGCCAGCTTGCCGGGCAGCGCGTCGACGTCGTTCAAGAGGACGCGGTCATCCCACCACACGGAGGGCGACATCACGGCCAGCCGGCCGAAGACCGTCGGATAGCGGATACCGAGCCACATCGTCAGAAGGCCGCCGAGCGACGAGCCACCCAACGCTGTGTTCGCTGCGCTCGGCAGCGTCTTGTAGGTGATGTCGATGAAGGGCTTGAGATCCTCGACGAGCATCTTCCCATAATCGTCGGCATGGCCGCCGCGGCCGATGTCGGCGTTCGGGGTCGGCGTGTATTCGTCGACGCGATGCTCGCCGGTGTTGTAGATGGCCACCACGATCAGCGGCTCGATCTGCCCCGCGGCGATGAGCTCCTCGGCGAATTCGTCGACGTGCCACTCCTCTCCAAACGACGTCGCCCGATCGAAGACGTTCTGTCCGTCGTGCAGGTAGAGTACGGGATAGCGGTGAGGCGACTCGGGATCGTAGTTGGGGGGGAGATAGACCATGACGGTCCGATCGTGCTCGAGAAACCGCGAGTGAAAGGCTTCGTGCGTCCGCACGTCGCCCGTGAGTGTGTGTTCCACGCCAGTCGCAATGTCGATCTCGGGGACGATGTCGCGGGAGGACGAGGGCAAAGCGTCGGACATTGAGTGCGGGGATCTTGCAAAGAGGAGACCAACTGCGGCGGACCGAATCTTAACGAATCTGGCCGCGTGGGCCGTTCCCTTCATCGGTCGTCCAGAAGCCGCGCGGGTTCCTGGACATCTCCCGCCGAAAGAGCGCCTGGAGCGATGCGACATCCGCCGACAGGTTGCCGCTCGCCGGCATCGGCGCACCGATGCCCACTTCCTTCCGGCTCCAGTCGAACCAGACGGGCACGATGGGAATCTCGGCGGCTTCGGCGATGTGATAGAAGCCGGTGCGCCACTGCGTCACCGCCTTGCGAGTGCCCTCCGGCGTGATGACGAGGACGAATTCTGGTTCGCGGCGGATCGTTTTCGCCATTGCCAACACCATCCCTTCTGGCGCGTCGCGATGCACAGGGCGTCCGCCGATGGCGCGCATGAAGATCCCCAGCAGTCCGCGAAAGAGTGTGTCCTTGCCGAACCAACTGGCGTCGAGGTCGAGCGCCAGCTTCGCGGCGAGACCGATGAAGAAATCCCAGTTCGACGTGTGCGGTGCGACGACGATGACGAACTTTTGAATGGGCGGAAGGTCACCGACGAATTTCCAGCTTGCGACACGCATCGCGAAGCGGCCGAGTGCACGAAGCGTCGGCCTGTGCGTCATCGGATATCGGGAGGTCGACGCGGCGTGCGTCATCGTCCGCCGGATTCCTCTTCCTCGAGCACGCGCTCGATGCGATGATCGGGGAGGAGCCACATCAGCGCGATGCCGACATAGAGCGCGGCCGCCAGCGACCGGCTCCTGAAGCCGAGAGGAATGGCAATGATTCGAGCACGCGACCCTTCCCCATCACTCCGCCGCGAGGCATTCGATCTCCACTCGGGCATCGAGCGCGAGTCCCGTTGCACCCATGGCCGATCGTGCGGGGCGACGCGCGGCGTCGAAGAAGGTGACGTAGATCTCGTTCATCGTCGGCCATTCCTTCATGTCGGCCATGAACACCGTGCACTTCACGACGCGATCGAACGAGGAGCCCGAGCGCAACAGCACCGCGCGGATGTTCTCCATCGCCTGTCGCGTCTCGGCGCGAATGCCGCCAGCGACGACGCGGCCCGCGCTATCGGTGCCGATCTGCCCGGACAGATAGAGGAAGCCATTCGCTCGTACGGCGGGGGAGAAGGGTCGTGCGGGGCCCGACGTGGTGGCGAGAAACTCGGGCGGGCGGCGTACGGGAGCGCATGCGATGCACGCGAGCGCGACGGAGGCGAGGATGGGGAGACGCATGGTGGCAATCCCGATCGAGTGGAGGAGCGCGGCAGTGAATGACTGACGACAATATGTCGCTTCGCTGTCCGGCTCGCCTTCGCGACGGCATTGGGATTGCCTTTACAGTGGGCTTCACGGAGGAACCCATCATGTCCACGACGATGCATCGATTCGCACGAACCACGGCAGCGGCACTCGCGATTGGCGCGCTTGGCGCGTGCTCCCAGGCGGGGTCGCTCGGCAACGTACTGGGCAGCGTACTTGGGGGCGGTCAGGGCGGCGGCAGCCAGGTAAGCGGAACGGTCCAGAACGTGGACACGCGGAACCAGCAGATCAACCTGCGCCAGTCGAA
>JBDSML010000197.1:0-9056 GCA_039915865.1 Gemmatimonadaceae bacterium
CCCGACTACTACTTCAAGGCGAAGGAGATCAAGCGCACGGGCAATTTCGTGGTCGCGCGGCCGGCCGTGCTCTACATCGGCGACGTCCCCGTGATGTGGCTGCCCTTTCTCTTCCAGGACATTCGCAGCGGGCGGCGCAGCGGCATCATCGCGCCGAACATCGGCGTCAGCGACATCGTGCGGAACAGCCCGTCGTATCGCCGCAACATCGAGGGCATCGGGTACTACTTCGCCATTTCCGACTTCCTCGATTCGCAGGTCTCGCTCGACTGGCGCAGCGGAGCCGGCGAGGTGAACACCGGGGATCTCGGCGGATACATGCGCTACAATGGCGAGTTCCATTATCGCTGGCTCGATCGCTTCCTGAGCGGCGGTCTCGCCGTGAGCCACACGACGACGCAAGGACAGACGAACACCGCCTACAGCTGGCAGCACCAGCAGAGCTTCACCCGCAACAGTTCGCTGACGACGCAATTCAACTACGCCACGAGCACGGTGCTGCAGGCCCTGACGACGACCAATCCGTACTCGCAGCTCGCGACGATCTCGTCGACGGCCAATTACCAGCACAAGTTCGGGCCGGCGCAGTTGAGCCTCGGCGCAACGCAGAAGCAGTATCCAGGGCGTACGCAGTTCGACCGTGGCTTCCCCACACTGAGCATCACGACGGCGCCGCTCAACCTTGGTAGCGCACTCACATGGACGCCGAACTTCAGCTACTCGGCCACACAGTCCAAGGGCATCGACAACCCGACGGCGCTCAGCCTGCTGCTGCGGCAGGGCAAGACGCCAACAGGTATCGACAGCATCTTCGCCGACACGCTCAAGCGAAATGCGTCGACGAGCGATCTCCGCTTCGATACGCCGATCGTGATCTTCGGCTACAATCTCGGCAACTCGTTCAACCTGAGCTCCGCGCTCAACGACTTCCCCGAGCGCGAGATCGTGACCGACGTCATCACCGGCGTCGAGACCGAGCGGATCTATTCGCAGACCTACCACAGCTACTTCGATTGGACGCCCCAGTTCTCGCTGCCGGCGATGGCGCGCAACAACTTCAACCTCACACCGTCGTTCAGCATCGCCAAGGTGGACGGCGGTGCGCTCATGATTCGCAACGAGCGCACGCACGGCAAGTGGGTGGCGCAGTCGTTCCGTCCGAGCTTCGGTGTGTCGGCGGCGCCGACGCTGTTCGGGCTGTTCCGCGGCATCGGGCCATATCAGCGGTTCCGGCATTCCATCTCGCCGACGGTGTCGTACAGCTACGCGCCGCCGGGCAACGTGAGCAACGAATACCTGGCCGCGGTGGGCCGCACGAAATACAGCACCAGTACCGGCGACACGACGGGGTATCTCGGCGCATTGGCCCAGAACTCGATCTCCCTCGGACTCTCGACCAACATCGAGGGCAAGCTCAAGTCGCGGAGCGACTCGAATCCGGAGGCGGGCGAAAAGGTCAAGCTGCTCTCGCTCAACTTCACGTCGCTCAGCTACGACTTCGAGCGCGCGCGCTACACGGGCAAGGCGATTCGCGGGCTGACCACGTCGTCGTTCGGGTACACCGTTCGCTCGGACCTGCTGCCCGGCTTCGACCTTGGCGTCGACTACTCCCTGTTCAATGCGCCCACCGTCAGCGACTCGGCGAAGTTCAGCCCATTCCGAGAACGCGTCACCGCGGCATTCTCCATCAGCAACAGCCAGAACCCGTTCGCGATCTTCACGCGCATCTTCGGCAAGGCGGTGCCGTCGACGAGCGACCCCGCGGCGGGCCGCATCAACCCGCCGCCCGACAATCGTTACGCCACGCAGATCGCGTCGCAGCCGGTGGCGGGCCGAGGATCGCGAACGGCGGCATTCCTTCCGGAAGTGCCTAGTGGATGGCAGGCGTCGTTCACTTTTACGTCGACCCGGCAGCGTCCGCCCTCGGGCAGTCAGCAGAACGTGTACGCCATCGATCCCGCAGTGCAGTGCGCGCTGTTGAACACGCCCGTGCTCCGCATCCAGTATGATCGCTGCGTCGCGGAAGCAAGGCTCAATCCCGTTCCCGTCGTTCCGCCTGGCTCCGGACTCCCCGGTGCCCCCATCTACATCTCGCCACCCGTCACGTCGCTCGGCAGCAACGTCAGCCTGAATCTCACGGAGCACTGGGCCGCCAGCTGGCAGACGCAGTACGATTTCGAGGGACACGATTTCGCCAGCCAGATCGTCTCACTCCAGCGTGACCTGCACGACTGGCGTGCGATCTTCGCCTTTACGCAGTCGCCCAATGGCAGCTTCGCGTTCAACTTCCTCATCTCGCTCAAGGCGGAGCCGCAGTTGAAGTTCGACTATCACAAGTCGACCTACCGCAACGAGGGATTGACGCGGTAGACGCGTCCGAACGCGATGGCAATCGCCTGTCTCCGCGCGAGGACAGCCGCGATTGGCCCTCGGCTCGAATGCATTGCGCAGCTTGGAGTTGCGAGATTGGCAAACGCGGTGTGAGTGATGCCATCAGCGGTGGTGACCACTCTCACCCCACCGCACCATGTCTCGCTCGATTTGCTGGCTCCTCCTCGCCACGCTTCCGCTCGCGGCGTGCAACGTCCAGATCTCCACACCGGATGACGGTGATTACGGAAACGGCAACACGCGGTTGCCGGGGCCGTCCAACCTCGCCTCGATTTCGCTCGACGGCGCCATTCAGTTGAGCTGGAGCGGATCCGTCGTCGTCCAGTATCCGACGCAGTTCCGCCACTATCGCATCTACTCGACGCGATTCCTCGCGAGTTCCGGTCGGTGCGACGACGGCGGTTGGACCGTCGAAGGCACCACGGTGTCGGATGGCTTCCTCGCCAGCAACCTGTTCAACGGCGTCACGCGTTGCTTCGCCGTGAGCACCGTGGCGCAGGATGGCGGCGAGGGACGTCGCAGTGCCGCGCACGCGGACACGCCGCGTCACGGTGGCAGCTTCGTCTTGATCGACGCGTTCGACGCGCACCCGTCGAGCTCGGGTTGGCTCTTTCACGACATCTCGGCCGGCCTCGTCGGCGTGGTCGGCGACGGTCGTCGCAGCGATCTCGATTTCCGCGTCGAGCGCCATAGCGACGGATCGCTGTGGTTCCGGCCCGTGCGTAGCAGCGAGCGCCTGCAGGTCTTCGGCAACGCGCCGATTCCCGATCTCACGTGGCTCGACCGAGCGCCGTCGAGCGGGTACGCGTTCATCGAGGCCGAGGCCGTCGCGGGCTACGCATACGTGTTCTCGATTCCGCAGGCCGATGGGGTCCACTTCGGCGCGCTGAGAGTCGCCTATACGGGCGCCGACTACGTCGTGATCGACTGGTCCTACCAGACCGCACCGAACAACGCGGAGCTATTGCGGATGTAGCATCCACTGACACCCTTGAATAGTCCGTACGGCCAGTCGACATTGCGGCGATGCCTACCGCCGTGACGCTGGATGGAAACTCTCTCACGCTCGACGATGTCGTCGCCGTCGCCGTCGACTATGCGCCCGTAGAGCTCGGCCAGGCGGCGCGGCGGCGCATGCTGCAGGCGCATGCCGTCGTTGCGCAGCTCATCGCGGGGAATGCCGTCGCGTACGGGGTAACCACGGGCTTCGGCAAGCTGTCCGACGTCGCCATTCCGCGCGACCGCCTCGACGAGTTGCAGGTCAACCTCGTGCGCAGTCACGCCGCGGGTGTCGGACCGCTGCTCTCCGAGCGTGAGACGCGCGCGATGATGCTCCTCCGCGCGAACGTCATCGCGAAGGGCTTCTCCGGCGCTCGGCCCATTCTCGTCGAGACGCTGGCGTCGATGCTCAATGCCCGGCTGTATCCGCCCGTGCCGGAGCAGGGCAGTGTGGGCGCGAGCGGCGATCTCGCCCCGCTGGCGCATCTCGCGCTGTCGCTCATCGGCGAAGGACCACTGCAGAAGGGAGCCGAAGTGGGCAGCGCGGCCGAGCTGATGTCGCGTGCCGGAATCGAGCCCGTGCGACTCGGCCCGAAGGAAGGGATCACGCTCATCAACGGCACGCAGGCGCACACGGCCATCGCCGCGCTCCTCGCCGTCGACGCACATCGTCTCTGGCAGGTCGCGCATCTGGCGGGCGCGATGTCGCTCGAGGCATTGATGGGAACGCCCGTCGCCTTCGACTCGCGCATCCAGGATGCGCGAGGACAACTCGGACAGGCCGCGAGCGCTGCGTTACTGCGACAGCTGCTGCAGGACAGCCAGATTCGCGAGTCGCATCGCGAAGGTGATCCGCGCGTACAGGATCCGTATGCGTTGCGCTGCATGCCGCAGGTCCACGGTCCCGTGCTCGACGCCCTCGACTTCTGCGTGGGTGTGATCAGCCGGGAGCTCAATGCGGCGACGGACAATCCACTCGTCTTCGCCGATACGGGTGAGCTGTTGAGCGGCGGTAACTTTCACGGTCAGGCGGTGGCGATGGCGCTCGATTTCCTGGCCATCGCGATGACGAACCTCGCGACGATCTCCGAGCGGCGCATCGACCGGCTCGTCCATCCTGATCTCAATCAGGGCTTGCCGCCATTTCTCACGAAGGACGCGGGCGTCAACTCCGGCTTCATGATGGCGCAGGTGTCGGCCGCATCGCTGGCGAGTGAATGCAAGGTGCTGTCACATCCAGCAAGCGTCGACACCATTCCCACCGACGGCAACAAGGAAGACCAGGTGCCGATGGCGATGGGCGCGGCGTGGAAGCTGCGCCGCATCGTCGGCAACGTACGGAACATTCTCGCGATCGAGTTGATGTGCGCGGCGCAGGGCCTCGACTATCGCCTGCCGCTGCGTGCGGGACGAGGCGCCGCGGCTGGACATCGTCGCGTTCGCGAGCTCGTCCCTTCGCTGGAACAGGACCGCGTGCTGTCCACCGACATTCGCCTCCTCGCCGACGCGATCGAGCGCGGTCACTTCTCCTCGAGCCTCTGACTGTCATGACGGCTCTCGACTCTCCGATGGTGTCGGGCGCGCGTCCCGTGCGTGCACCGCGTGGCAGCACGATCTCCTGCAAGGGTTGGCAGCAGGAAGCCGCGCTCCGCATGCTGATGAACAACCTCGATCCCGACGTCGCCGAGCGTCCCGACGAGCTCGTGGTGTACGGTGGGACCGGTCGCGCGGCGCGAAGCTGGGAGGCGTTCGACGCCATCGTCGCCTCGCTGCGCGCACTCGAGAATGACGAGACGCTGCTCGTCCAGAGTGGAAAGCCCGTCGGCATCTTCCGCACGCATCCGTCGTCGCCGCGCGTGCTCATCGCCAACTCGAACCTCGTCGGACGCTGGGCGACGTGGGAGCACTTCCGCGAGCTCGAGCGTCAGGGCTTGATGATGTATGGACAGATGACCGCCGGTTCGTGGATCTATATCGGCTCGCAGGGCATCGTGCAGGGCACGTACGAGACGTTCGGCGCCGTCGCCCGACGCCACTTTGGCGGCTCGCTCGCCGGCCGGCTCGTCGTCACGGCGGGACTCGGCGGCATGGGAGGTGCCCAACCACTTGCCGCAACGATGCAGGGCGCCGTGATGCTTGGCTTCGACGTCGACGAGTCGCGCATCGACAAGCGGCTCGAGACGGGCTACATCGACGTGAAGGCGGCAACGCTCGACGAGGCGCTCGTCGTCGCCGAGGAGGCGCGGCGTGAAGGCCGCGCGCTCTCGATTGGCGTCGTGATGAACGCCGCACCAGCCCTCGAAGCACTGCTCGAGCGGAATGTCAGCGTCGATGTGCTCACCGACCAGACCAGCGCGCACGACATGTTACGCGGCTACATCCCCGATGGGATGTCGCTCGCCGCTGCGGCCGACCTTCGCGAGCGCGATGCCGATGCGTATGTCGCCAGGAGCACCGCCACCGCCGTGCGACATGTCCGTGCCATGCTCGCCTTGCAGCGACGCGGTGTGATCACGTTCGACTACGGCAACAACGTGCGCACTGTCGCGTTCGATGCCGGCGTGTCGGACGCGTTCGAGATTCCTGGCTTCATCCCCGAGTACATTCGCCCGCTCTTCTGCGAGGGAAAGGGGCCATTCCGATGGGTCGCCCTGTCCGGTGATCCGAAGGACATCGCGCGCACTGACGACCTGGTGCTGGAGCTCTTCCCGCATGACGCACATCTCGCGCGTTGGATTGCCCTGGCGAAGGAGCGCATCCACTTCCAGGGGTTGCCGGCGCGCATCTGCTGGCTGGGGCAGGGCGATCGCGCGACATTCGGCGTCGCCCTCAACGATCTCGTCGCGAGCGGTGTGCTCTCGGCGCCCATCGTCATTGGGCGTGATCATCTCGACACGGGCAGCGTCGCATCACCGTTCCGCGAGACGGAAGCGATGAAGGACGGCACCGACGCCGTGAGCGACTGGCCGATTCTCAACGCGCTGCTGAACGTCGCGAGTGGGGCGAGCTGGGTGTCGTTCCATCACGGCGGTGGCGTGGGCATCGGCAACTCGCTGCACGCGGGACAGGTGATCGTCGCCGACGGAACTCCGGCAATGCGCGAGCGAATCCAGCGTGTGTTGACGAACGATCCCGGCATCGGCGTCGCGCGTCATGCGGATGCGGGATACGAGCTCGCACGCGAGACCGCCGAGCGCACGGGCATCGTCATTCCGATGGCGCCATAGTGCTCTCGTCGCGATTCAAGCCGTGGCACGTACCGCTCTTCCTTTCCAAGTACGGATGGCTCGTGCTGCGCAAGCGTCCAGTACTCGTGCACTTCGAGGTGACGCTGCGCTGTAACGCGCGCTGCCGCTTCTGCGACTACTGGAAGACCCCTGCCGACGCACGCCAGCACGAGCTCAAGTCGTTCGCCGATGCGGCGCGCCACTTCAATCCCATGCTCGTCACGTTCACCGGCGGCGAGCCCCTGCTGCGGCGTGACCTCGAGGAGATCGTCTCGGCCGTCGACGGCGCGGTGCGACTCAAGTACGTCACGCTCATTACGCATGGTGGGATGCTCACGCCCGAGCGTGCGTCGTCGCTGTGGGATGCGGGCATCCACCAGTTCAACATCTCGCTCGACTATCTCGACGGACGCCACGACACGGCGCGCGGCATCCCGGGTCTGACCGACAGGATTTTTGACCACGTTGCCGGGATGCGCAGCCGCGGCATCGACAACATCCGCTTCAACACGGTCATCAAGGACGACAATCTCGACCAGCTGATGCCCATCGTCGACCGCGCGTCATCGCTCGGCTGCGGCGTGAACTTCAGCGTGTACACCGACGCGAAGAACGGCAACGCCGAGCACATGTTGAACGCACCGCATCATGCCGCGCTCGACGATGCGATCAAGCAGTTGCTCGATTACAAGCGACGTCGTCGCGGTGTGATCACCAACTCGGACGCCTATCTCGAACAGATTCCGCTGTGGGCGCGTGGTGAAATCTCCGAGCCGTGCAAGTCCGGCCAGCGCACGATTCACATCGACCCGTTGGGTCACGTGAAGCGCTGCCCCGACTTTCCAACCGACTTTCACTGGCGCGACTATCGCGCGTACGAGCCCATCGACTGCAACGCGTGCTTCTATGCGTGCCGCGGTGAAGCACAGGCGCCGCTGCGGCTCTCGCGCGTGCGCGACGTCATGGGACGACCGCGTCCGCACGCGCTAGCATGAGCGGCGACGCCCTGCTGTTCGTGAATGCGGCGCAGGTCGTCACGTGCGCGGGTCCTGCGCGCGCGCGACGCGGCAGCGAGATGGCCACCGCCGAAATACAGACCGGCGTTGCGGTGCTGGTTGAAGGGGACACGATCACCGCGGTGGGACCGGAGAACGCGCTGAGACACGCCACCGCACACGCGACGATCATCGACTGTGCTCGGGGTGTCCTCACTCCCGGATTCGCCGATTCGCACACCCACGCCATCTTCGGCCGCGCGCGCTACGAAGAGCAGGAGCTCCGCGCCGCCGGCGTTCCGTACATGGAGATCGCGCGACGCGGCGGTGGCATCCATTCGTCGGTGCGCGACGTGCGCACGCGAAGCGAAGATGAACTCTTCGCCCTGGCCGGACCGCGTCTTCGCGCCCTCGCGTCGTCGGGCGTGACCACCGTCGAAGTCAAATCGGGTTACGGTCTCTCCCTCGACGATGAGCTCAAGACGCTGCGCGTCATCCGCCGACTCGCCGCCACCCTGCCGATGCGCATCGTGCCCACCTGGCTCGGCGCGCACGAAATCCCACTCGACTTCCGCGAACGCCCAGAGGGTCGTCGCGCGTATCTCGACCTGCTCATCAACGACATGCTGCCCGTCGTTGCGGGCGAACGGCTGGCGCAGTTTGCCGATGTGTTCTGCGAGCCTGGCGTCTTCACCGTCGACGAGTCGCGCGAGATTCTCTCCGCCGCGCGCGCCGCGGGATTGGGCATCAAGATGCACGCGGACGAGCTGACCTCCGGCGGCGCTGCCGAGCTGGCGGGTGCGCTGCGCGCGACGTCGGCCGATCATCTCGCCGCCGTGAGCGACCTGGGGATCGCCGCGCTTGCCGCCGGCGGAACCGTCGCGACGCTGTTGCCCGGTACCATGCTCTTCCTCGGCAAGACATCGCAGGCGCCGGCGCGCCGGCTCATCGAGGCTGGCGTACCTGTCGCTCTTGCCACCGACTTCAATCCCGGCACCTCTCCCACGACCAACTTTCCGCTCATCCTGACGCTCGGCGTCAGCCAGTTGCGACTCTCCGTCGCCGAAGTGATGATCGCGGCGACGGTCAACGGCGCCGCCGCGCTCGGCATCGCGGACGCCGTCGGACAGCTCGCGCCGGGCTTCTCCGCCGACCTCGTACTTTGGGACGTCAGCGATGTGCGCGAACTGCCATATTGGTACGGCGCGGGTCGGTGTCGTGCGTCGTGGGCACGCGGCAAACCTTGTCACGTCCATGACTTAGCAGTAACTTTTCGTTCCTGATCCCCCCTCGTTCGCGAGGTTTGGGGACCCCCTCGCGGAGCCCGCCCATCGCTGATGCCTGATGTCGCCAAGCTGAAGAAAAAGGCCGCCGAGTTCGAGCTCAAGAAGCAGTTCGACAAGGCGTTGGCGGTGTACGTCGAGATCCTCGATGGCTACGACAA
>JBDSML010000251.1:0-3334 GCA_039915865.1 Gemmatimonadaceae bacterium
CGCGTTGAACAGCGCCACCGCCTCTCGGGCGACGTCGCGCGGCAATACATTCGGCGCCGGCGTGGTGTCGCGCACCTGTGCCGCGATGGGCGACGCGCCGAGCACGATGAGAAAAACCACCCAACGCCCGGTCATTCGTCGCCCACCGGAATCCCCAGCCGACGCATCCGTCGATACAGATTCGCGCGATCCGTCTTCAACCGCCGCGACGCCTCGGCGACATTTCCCCCCGCGGCCGACAGCGCGCGCACGATCAGCGTCCGCTCGTGCGAGTCCAGCGTATCCGTCAGCGACGCGTCGAGCGCCGTCGGGTCGGGCAGGGGATCCTCGGCGCGTCGCGTCCCACCGTCGAGCGGAAGCACCGCGGTGACATGGCGTTCGTCCACATCGCCGCCAGCGTGCAGAATGGCGAGACGCTCCACGATGTTCGCCAATTCACGGATGTTGCCCGGCCAGCGATAGCCCGCGAGCAACCCCAGCGCACCCGGCGTCCAGTTGGGCGCGCGGCGTCCCGTCCGCGCATGATGCATCGACGAGAAGTGCGTCACGAGCGCCGGAATGTCGTCCGGCCGCTCATGCAGCGGCGGCACCTCGATCGGAATGACATTCAACCGGAAAAACAAATCCTCGCGGAACGTCCCGTCGGCGACGCAGCGTGCGAGGTCGCGATTCGTCGCGCTCACGATGCGCACATCGACTCTGATCGGCTTGCCACCACCCACTCGCTCGATCTCTCGCGCTTCGATCGCGCGCAACAGTTTCGCTTGCGCCTCGAGCCCCAGGTCGCCCACTTCGTCGAGGAAGAGCGTCCCGGTGTGCGCGAGCTCGAAGCGGCCGATGCGGCGATCCGTCGCGCCCGTGAATGCGCCTTTCTCGTGGCCGAACATCTCGCTCTCCACGAGATCACGCGGAATCGCCGCGCAGTTCACGCGCACGAACGGCCGGTCGCGTCGCGCGCTGCCGAAATGGATCGCCGCAGCGACGAGCTCCTTGCCCGTTCCCGACTCCCCCATGACAAGCACGCGCGCATCGGTCGGCGCGATGCGCGCGATCATCTCGCGCACCTTCGCCATCGCCGGGCTTCCCCCGATCATCTCGCCCGCGAGCCCCAGATCCTCGCGCAGCGCGCGTGCTTCGCGTCGCACGCGCCGGAGTTCCAGCGCCGACGCGAGTGCGAGCAGCACCCCCTCCGGCGTGAGCGGCTTCTCGAGAAAATTGAATGCGCCGAGCTTCGTGGCCTTCACCGCGTCGCTCAGTCCTGCCTTGCCGCTCATCATGATCACGGGGACGTCCGGCACCGACTCGCGGAGGCGCGCAAGTGTCCCCAATCCGTCGAGCTCACCGGGAATCATCAGGTCGAGCAGCACTACATCGGGTGCGCTCTCCGCGACACGCGCGAGTCCAACCGCGCCCTCGGCCGCATCGCGCACCTCGTAGCCCTCGCTCGTAAGCAGTGCGCCCACCATGCGACGAATGTTCGGTTCGTCATCGACGATCAATACGCTCGGCACGGATGGTCTAGCGGATGTCGGGCAACGCGGGCGACTCCGGCGGAACCGTGCGCTCCGCCAGAAGCTTCGTGGTGAATCGCTGCCCCTCCGAGATGCGTTCCACTTCCACCGCGATGGAATCGATCGCCTGCTCCATGCGCTCGAGTCGAGCCGCGACTTCGAGCGGCACCGCCGGCGCCATCGGCATCCGTCCGAGCCGCGCCGCGTAGGCACGTGCGATGGGCAGCCCGATCGCGATGATGGGTATCGACGACACGAAGATGACCGGAATCAGAATTGGATTAACGTCCATTCTCCCCTCTCGAATCGAGTACCGGCAGCTCCGCCGGAAGAAGCAGTCGCATCGTCGTACCCTTGCCAGGCGCGCTCTCCACTTCGACGAACCCGTCGTGCGCGAGCAGCGTCTGGCGCACGATGGCGAGACCGAGTCCGGTGCCGCCCGCCTTGTGTGTGACGTATGGCTCCCAGATGCGCGCCAGTCGCGCCGCAGGAATGCCGCTTCCCTCGTCGCGCACTGCCACTTCGACCATCGGTCGTCCACTGCGCGTCGTTCGCAGGATGTTCAACGCGATCGGCGCGTCCGGCGGACTTGCCTCCACCGCGTTGAGCAGCACGTTGGTGAGCGCACGTCCGAGCGCATCGACGTGGCCCTGAACCATCGGCACGTCGTCGGCGACGTCGATCGTCATCGGACGCTCCTGCGGCACCGCGCTTCGTGCGACGCTGCGTACCAGCTCGGCCAGGTCCACCGGCGCGCGTGGGCCTTCCGGCAGTCGACCGAATTGCGCGAAGCTCTTCGCCATCGTCTCGAGGCGCAACGACTCCACTTCCAGGACGTCGATCGTCTCGTTCAACGCCTCCGGTGCCTCGCGTCGCAGACGAGCGATCGCGAAGCGGATTGGCGTGAGTGGATTCTTGAGCTCGTGCGCCACCTGACGCGCCGACTCGCGCAACGCCGTGGCGCGCTCCGCCTCGAGCGCGCGTACGCGCCCCAGCCTGAGCTCCGTGGACATCTCGCGCATTCGGTTTCGTAGAACCACGAACTCTGGCGCTCCCTTGCGCGGTGGGCCGTCTGGCAGCGGCTCGCCACGCTCGATCGTTTCCGTCCAGCCAACGAGCTCGCTCAACGGGCGGCTCAGGTTCCTGCTCAGATGTCCCGCGACTCGTGACGCCACGAGCGTGAGCAACACCGACACGAACAACGCCACGGCCGCCGCCGCCACCGGCGCGCGCCGCGTCATCAGGTACTCCATCTGCCTGGCGTGGAGCAGGCCCTCGTCGAGCGCACGCTGGTGCTCGTCGAGCGCCGCCACCTGCGACGCTGACAGCGCCGCCCCCTTCGCCGATTTCACCGCACCCGATCCCGTCTGCGCGATGCGCTCCATGGCCGGAATCGTTCCGAGCACCGGCAGCACACGCACCACCGTGAGCTCCCACGCCGCCGAAAGCACGATCGTCGGAATGAGCGCGAAGCCGAGAAGAATGAGGAACAGACGAGCGCGGAAACCAACCTGCTTCACAGGCACTCCGTACGTGCGCGCGAGGGGTGATGTTTCTGGATTAACATACAGGGCGCCCCGGGGGGCGCACACCCTGACACGCACCCCATGCGCACAGCGACATCCACTCGCACGTTCCGCACTGCGAAGCGGCAGGAGAACATCGGCATCACCGGCGACGTCGCGCGCTGTCGCGCCGACGACGACTTCGTCCTCGTCTCCGCGATGCACATCTCGGCGTCTGTGTTGACGACGACGCCGTGGCGCATCTCCGCTCGCTCGTCATGGGCCACGAGGTGATCGTTCCGGTCATCAACGGGTGTG
>JBDSML010000171.1:0-3468 GCA_039915865.1 Gemmatimonadaceae bacterium
CTCTCAGGAAGCAACGGACTCGGTTCACCTTTCTTCAAGACGGCGATGTAGAGGGCCGACGTCGCCGGATGATCGTAGCTCGACATGTCGAGCCAACCGGTGTTGGGCCCGAAGTTGGTGCTCGCGAGGAACCAGAGATACTTGCCGCTCGCATCCCACGCGGGCGAGGTCGCGTCGGCTTGTCCATCGGTGAGCTGATGCTTCGCGCCGGTCTCGACGTTGTAGACGAAGATCGCCCGCATGAGCGACGGCAGGCGCTTGGCGTACGCGATCCATCGTCCGTCAGGAGAGAAGCGCGGATCGAGCGAGCGGTTGGGCACCATATACGGATCGGTGTCCACCTGCGTCGACTTGCCGCTCGCGACGTCGAGCACCCACAGACGGAGCTGCGTGTCGTGAAAGAGGATGCGCTTCGCGTCGGCACTCCATTCAGGAGTGTAGAAGTGGCCGGTGGTCGGCAGCGCGATCGCGCGCTTTGTGTTGCCGTCCTGGCTCGCGAGGATGAGCTGATACTCGCCGGTGCTGTCGGAGAAGTACGAAATCCACTTGCCGTCGGGCGACCACGCGGGATCGCGATCCGCCGCACCGCTGCTATTCGTCAAGTTGCGCGCATCGCCCTTCTCGGCAGGAATCGTGAATATCTCACCGCGCGCTTCGACCGCGGCACGCTTGCCAGTGGGCGACAGAGCGAGCCCAACGATGTTCCTGGTGACGTCCTTCCACTGCTGCATCATCCACGGAAAGTCACCGTTGGCCGAGATGGCCACGGTGTGCTCGCGACCTGTGGTGGGATCGAGCTCGTGGACGTAGCCACCTTGCTCGAACACGACGGCGTTGGCGCTGGTCGATGCGTCGAGCGTCTTGACGTCGTAGTCGGTGAACTTTGTCTGCTGCTTGAGTGCCTTGGTGCGCGTGTCGTAGGAGTAGACGTTGGACACGCCGTCGCGATCGGAGAGGAACCACACGACGTCGCCGACCCACGCGGGACTCATCTCCTTCGAATCTTGCCATGGGGTCAATTCGATCTCGTGCGAAGCAAGATCTTCAATCCAGATCGGACGATTCTGGCCGCCGCGATAGTTGCGTCGCTCTTCGTCGACGTTGTTGTTCATCCGATACGCGAGGCGCTTGCCGTCGGGGCTGATCTGGCCCTCGTACGCTCTCGGCTGCGGCATCGCGCTCTCGGGACCGCCGTCGCTCGACACCAGATAAAAGCGAGGGATCGCTCCGGGGCCGTTCGATGCTCTCGTGCTGGCGAAGACGACCTGCTTCCCGTCGGGAGTCCAGCCGCGCACGAGGTCGGCGCCGGGATGGAAGGTGATGCGTTTGGGCTCGCCGCCTTCCGTGGGGACGACGTACACGTCGACGTTGCCGGCATACTGCGCATTGAATGCGACGAGCTTGCCGTCGGGACTCAGCTTCGGATTCCCGGCTTCGCCGGCGAAGGTGGTGAGTCGTCGCGCTGCGCCGCCGGTTCGGTCGACGATCCAGATGTTGCCGGCGTAGGCGAAGGCGATATTGGCCTTGCTCACGCTCGGACTGCGGAGCATGCGGGTTTGCGCGTCGGCGAACGTTGGCGCGACGAGGACTAGAGCGACGGCGAGACCGTAACGGGCGCTGGGCATATGTCAGGGGAAGCGAAAGGGCTGTGACGTTAGCCGCTTGCCCTGAGGTCGGATAGTACGCTGACAAGCGCTCGGTAGAAGTATCTCGGGCCGACGGTAGCACCCACACGCATCGCGATCGGCTCCAATGGGCAATTCCTGGAACCGATCGCACTGTCGTGGTCGAGCTGGACGAGTTGTTCGACGGTTTGGATTAGGCCGAAGCGCGCGGCGCCACCGCCGTGCAGCACGGATTCCCACCCATCGGCGTCACCCTCGGCAACGCCGACGCGCGCAACGTGCGTGCGCGGTGGCGCAGGAGTGCGTCCACGACCGCGTCAAACAGCACGTCGTCCGCAAAAGGCGAATGCAGCAGGCGCATCACCCGGCAGTCGCTCTCGAGCATCTCCGAGACGGCCTGATCCGCCTGGTGGACGATGATCAGCCGCTCCGCATCGGGCGAGTGATGTCGCAACTGTTCGAGAAACGTGTGCCCCCCGAGCCCCTCGAGATGCTGATCGAGGATGACCACGTCGAACGAGGGTTCGGCAGTCAGTGCCACGTTCGCCTCGTCCACGCTCGTGACGATGACGTAATCGAGCTCCGGATCCAGGCAGCCTTGCATCTGAATCAGGTCGTCACGGTCGTCGCCAGCGCAGAGAACGCGCGCAGCGGGCGGGTCGGTATGCCATGCGGGAGCGGACATGGGCAGGCGGATGAGAGGAGTCTTCGCACTCTCTCATGGCGAGCTTCGCACCATGTGGCGCACAGACGATAACTTACTACCCTACATGCACTTACCGCATCAGATCGCTTGTTCAAACTGTATGGATTATCGGGGTAACAAAGGTTGCGATGTCCGAAATAGGGGACAGTCGAACAGGGCCTGAAAGCTAGGGGAGTTCCAGAGCCCTTCGCGCCCAACTGGCCTGTTGCTCGACGCGCCCGAAGTACGCATGAATGTCGATCGACAGCGCGGCCGACGATCCGGCGGGACGCCAGGACATGGTGGTCTGGTCGATCTGCGGCGTGGCTTCAGTGGGAACCCAGCGCTCGAAAAGCCTCGACTCGAGGTCCACGATCCAATACTCCGCCACGCCGGACTCCATATAGAAGTCGCGCTTCGTTACGCGGTCAGTCCGGACGCTCGCTGGTGACAGCACCTCCACGGCGAGCACGAGCTGGTGTCCTTGGGTCCATGACAATCCCCTGTCTTCAGCAACCGGCCCCGCGGGCATCACGTACAAGTCCGGCTGCGTGATCGACCCTTCACGCAACTCAACGTCGGAAGGCGCTGTAATGATGATGCCCAGCCTTTCCCGCTCGACGTATGGTGCGATGAGTAGGAGCAGTTGCGTAACGGCGATTTGGTGCGGAAGCCCAGGCGACGGCGTCACGAGCAGCTCGCCGTCGATGAGCTCGTACCGTGGCCAGGAAGGCGTCGCCACGTTGAGGCGGCGAACTGCGTCCGCGGTCCACCGTCTACGGATTGCAGGCATGCCCATAGTCTGCTCGGCTCCTGTTCCCATTGGCAAGTGCGCACTGCACATCATGGCTGCAGTCGCATCCCTGAGCGTCACCGAAACAACGCCAGTTGTATCACTTGGAGGCTTGCTCGCTCGACCCCAGGTCAGAACTCGTACGCACCCATACTCGGCGCACCGCGTCGTGGAAGTGAACGACCATCGAGGTCAGCGGTGTATTCTGTCCGCACTCCCTTCCCGCGCGCTGGACTTTGCTCACTGAGCCTGAAGTTCCGGTTCGCGAGATCGACGAACAGGGGATCAGCCACGGCCTCGCCCTTCCCCATCGCGACGCCGATTGGATCAGCGTTCCCGGGCGAGAAGAACAGGTTGTGATCATG
>JBDSML010000173.1:0-3923 GCA_039915865.1 Gemmatimonadaceae bacterium
CGCGACGAATCGCACACACGTCGCCGACTACAGTCGCGCGATCGGTGCGGACACCGGCGCGATCCTCAAGGTGCATCGCAGCAACTTCACGCAGCAGGGCTTCGTCACCGAGGTCGACGTCAGCGACATTGCACCGATCGCCCGCGAGCACGGCCTGCCGATCGTCCACGATCTCGGCAGCGGGCTGCTCATCCCCCTCGACGAGATCGGACTCGTCGGCGAGCCCTCGGCGCGCATGGCGCTCGACGCCGGCGCCTCCATCGTGGTCATGAGCGGCGACAAGCTGCTCGGCGGACCGCAGGCGGGCATCATTCTCGGCAGATCGACGTATCTGAAGGCGATGCGGGAGAATCCGCTGGCACGCTCGTATCGCGTGGACAAGCTCACGCTCGCCGCGCTCGAGGCGACGCTCGCGCTCTACCGCGATCCAGCGGCCGCGCGTCGCGAGATCCCCACGCTCGCACTGCTCGGTGCCTCGCGCGCCACGGTGTACGACCGCGCAGGGCGCGCGCAACGACTGCTGACGAACGCGGGGATCGCGTGCGAGATCGTGGACACCGTCTCCAACGTTGGCGGAGGTGCGTTTCCGCTCGTGCAGCTTCCGAGCGCAGCGCTCGCACTCGAGGGCGACGCCGAGCGTTGGGCGGCTGCGCTTCGGGACGGTGATCCCGCGGTGATCGGCCGGGTGAGCGACGACCGAATGCTCCTCGACTTCCGCGCCGTGACCGACGGCGCCGTTGACTCGCTCGTCGCGTCTGTGGTGAGTGCACGTGACTGAGCCGCGCTCGAGACGAGCCGCGCTGCTCGATCGCGACGGGACCATCATTCCCGACCATGCCTACACGCGCGATCCAGAACGGGTCACGCTGCTTGCCGGTGCGGCCGAGGCGATTCGCCGATTGGCGGCGGCGGGCTTCCCGTCCATCGTGATCACCAATCAATCGGGCATCGCGCGCGGGCTCATCTCGCTTTCGCAGTATCACGCCGTCCGCCAGCGGCTCGGAGATCTTCTCGCCGCCGAAGGCGCCGTGCTTGCCGACACCTTCACGTGCCCGCATCACCCCGACGTCACCGGCCCGTGCCCGTGCCGCAAGCCGGCCACCGGCCTGTACGAGCGCGCGGCCGTCATTCACGACCTCGATCTCTCGCGCTGTCTCTTCATTGGCGACAAGGCGCGCGACGTCAGTCCTGCCATCGCACTCGGCGCACGCGGCGTGCTCGTGAAATCCACCAACACGAATGACGACGATCTCGCGCACGCAACATCGGCGGACCAGCCCATCGTGTCGAGCTTGAACGAGGCGGTCGGTCTCTTGCTCATGCCCGAATCGTGAGTCGCCCGCGCATCGCGGTACTCGCCAGCGGCGGTGGCTCCAATCTCCAGGCGCTGCTCGACTACTTCAAGCAACTCGGCGAGGCGCGTGCCGGCGACGTGGTGCTCGTCGCGTCCGATCGACCGGACTGCGGTGCACTGAAGCGTGCGCGCGCGGGCGGCATTCGGGCCGTCACGATCATCTCGGGCTACACCGCCCTCGGCGACGAGCTCGAAGCCATTCTCGAGCGTCATTCGATCGACATCATCGTGCTCGCCGGCTATCTGCAGCTCGTCTCTGCCGACATCACGCGTCGGTATGCGGGTCGGATTGTGAACGTCCACCCTGCTCCGCTGCCGCAGTTCGGCGGACCGGGGATGTATGGAAAGCGCGCCCATCGCGCGGTGCTCGCGTCCGGTGTGCGCATGAGCGGACCGACAGCCCACTTCGTCGACGAGGAGTACGATCACGGCGCCGTCATCGCGCACTGGCCCGTTCCCGTCCGCGATGGCGATGACGAGCAGACGTTGGCCGATCGCGTCCTTCGCGCGGAGCATCTGCTCTTTCCGCGCGTGGTACAGGCGTTGGCAGCCGGCGAGTTGCCCTTGCTCGACGATGGCAAGCTTGGCCACCCATTCTTGCGCGACGACGTCGCACTGCCGCCCTTCGACGCCGAGCTCGATGACGCCACGCTCGGCCGCCAGTTGGACGCCGCGCGCGCCGAGCGAGTTGATACCTCTGAATCCCGAATCCCGATCTCCTGATGCCTCGCGCCCTGCTTTCCGTCTCCGACAAGACCGGCCTGCTCGACTTCGCACGGGGCCTGCACGGCCTTGGCTGGGAGCTGCTCTCCACCGGCGGCACGGCACGCGCGCTGCGCGAAGCGGGCATCGCCGTGCAGGACGTCAGCGACGTCACGACGTTCCCCGAGATGCTCGACGGCCGAGTGAAGACGCTGCACCCCGCGGTGCACGGCGGACTGCTCGCTCGGCGCGACCATCCCGAGCACATGGCGGCCATCGCGGAGCATGGCATCGCGCCGATCGATCTCGTGGCCGTGAACCTCTATCCGTTCTCGCAGACAGCTGCGCGAAAGGACGTCACGCCGGACGACGTCATCGAGCAGATCGACATCGGTGGTCCGAGCATGCTGCGCTCGGCGGCGAAAAATTTTGCGGCGGTCACCACGATCGTCGATCCGGCCGATTACGCGGCCGTCCTCGCGCAGCTGACGAAGAACGAAGACAGCGTCGAGTTTCGTCGCGAGCTCGCGGCCAAGGTGTTCGACTACACGGCGGCGTACGATGCGACGATTGCTTCGTGGTTCGCCGGCGAGCGGAAGGACCCGTTTCCCGATCGCATCTGTCTCCCGCTGGAGAAGGCGCAGACGCTGCGCTACGGCGAGAATCCCGGGCAGGCCGCGGCGTTCTACGTCGAGCGAAAGGGCGGCGGTCTCGCTGGGCTGGCGCAGAAGGGCGGCAAGGAGCTGTCATTCAACAACCTGCTCGATCTCGAGGGCGCGCTGCTGGCAACCGACTCGTTTGGCGACGAGGTGTGCTGCGCGATCGTGAAGCACACGACGCCGTGCGGTCTCGCCACCGGAACAACGGCGCTCGACGCGTACCAGAAGGCGCTCGCCTGCGATCCGCTGTCGGCGTTCGGCTCGGTGATCTCGTTCAGTACGCCGGTGGATGACGCGGCCGCCGAGGCGGTGTCGAGCCTCTTCGTCGAGTGCGTGGTGGCGCCGAGCTTCACGAGTGGCGCGCTGGAGATTCTGGGACGCAAGAAGAACCTGCGCGTGCTCGAGGGTCGCGCGAAGTGGGCGTCGAACACGTTGGACTACAAGCGCGTGCGCGGCGGGTTGCTCGTGCAGCAGCGACCGCCCTCGGTGATCGACGATCGTTCGTGGAACGTGGTGACCAAGCGCTCGCCGTCGTCCAGTGAGCTCACGGACCTGTTGTTCGCGTGGCGTGCGGTGGCGAGTGTGAAGTCGAACGCCATCGTGCTCGCGCGTGACGGCGCGACGATCGGCATCGGCGCGGGCCAGATGTCGCGCGTCGATGCGGCGTTCCTCGCGGTCCACAAGGCGACGACGGCCGGCCACGTGACGACGGCCGCGGCGCTGGGATCTGATGCCTTCTTCCCGTTCCGTGACGGCGTGGATCAAGCGGCGGAAGCAGGTGTGCGGGCGATCGTGCAGCCTGGTGGTTCGGTGCGCGACGCGGAGGTCATCGCGGCGGCTGATGAACGCGACATCGCGATGGTGTTTACTGGTGTGCGACTCTTTCGACACTAAGCGTAGCCGCTCAGCCATCAGCGATCGGCTGCAGCCTCAGCCGCAGATGACCGCTGTGGCTGAGCGGTGGGCTGGTTGAGACTCGGCGCTGAGTACCCTGCAGCCGAGCGCTGATTGCTGAGGCAGTTAGCCCTGTACCCAGCCCGTCCGCCCGACCATCTTTCTTGGCTGAGATACGCCCCGCTTCCGCGGGGCGTCTGCTATCCGTTCTCCCCGTAGCCACCAATGGCGACGTCGTCCACGCCGTCCGATCTCGATTATCGCCCGTCGTACCTGGCTGCGGCCATCGTATCGGCCGTGATCTTCGTGCTGTA
>JBDSML010000190.1:0-7186 GCA_039915865.1 Gemmatimonadaceae bacterium
CTCGACTCTCGATGGGCACCTCGGGAACGCCGCGCGTCTGCACGCTCAGCAGCACGATCGTCTCGTGCAGCACCTTGTTGTGCTTCAGATGATGCAGCAGCACCACTGGCGCGCCTTCCATCTGCGACGTCATGAACACCGCCGTGCCCTTCACACGCACCGGTGGATTGCGACTCAAGCTCGCGAGGAAGACGTCCAGCGGCAGTGAGTTCTTCTCCTGGATGTCGTTGAGCTGCATGCGGCCGCGCTTCCATGTGCTCATCAGCGTGTAGACGCTCAGTGCGAGGACAAGCGGCACCCAGCCGCCGTGCCGCAGCTTGACGATGTTGGCCGCGAAAAAGGAAAGATCGACGAGAAGAAAGGCACCCGTCAGCAGGACGACGCGCTGGATCGACCAGCCCCATCGGCCACGGGCGACGATCGCGAACAGAAGACTCGTGATGGCCATCGTTCCCGTCACCGCGATTCCGTACGCGGCACTCAGCGCGCTCACACTCCTGAACCAGACGACGAGGATGAGGCAGCCGATCATCAGCAGCTTGTTCACCTCGGGGATGTAGATCTGCCCCGCCACACGGTCCGACGTGTGGATGATCTGCATGCGCGGCGAATACCCCAGCTGGATGCTCTGCTGCGTCAGCGAGAACGCCCCGGAGATGAGCGCCTGTGAGGCGACGATCGCCGCCGCCGTGGCGATGATGAGCAGCGGCCACTGAAACGACGCCGGTGCCAGCAGGTAGAACGGATTGCTCGCGGCGGCAGGCTCCTTCAACAGCAGTGCCCCCTGCCCGAAGTAGTTGAGCATCAGCGCGGGCAGTGCCGCAGCGAACCACGCGATGCGGATCGGACGCTTGCCGAAGTGGCCCATGTCGGCGTACAGGGCCTCACACCCCGTGATGCACAGCACCACCGCGCCCAGCGTGAGGAATCCCGCCGTGCCGTGCGCCAGGAAGAACTGGACGCCATGCCACGGGTTGATCGCCCACAACACCTCCGGCATCTGCACGATGGCACGGATGCCGAGCGTGGCGATGGTGAGGAACCACACCACCATGATCGGGCCGAACGTGCTGCCCACCCGCGCCGTCCCGAACCGCTGCACCATGAACAGCGCGAAGAGAATGACCACCGTGATGGGAACGACGAGCTTCACCAGCGCCGGACTTCCCACCTCGAGACCTTCCACCGCGCTCAACACCGAGATGGCGGGCGTGATCACACCTTCGCCCAACAGCAGCGACGCACCGAACAGTCCAAGGCTGATCAGCAGGAATCGGCGGCTGCGGTCATCGTCGCGCCGCTTCTGCTGGAGGATCAGCGCGAGAAGCGACAGGATGCCACCCTCTCCACGATTGTCCGCTCGAAGGATGAATACGATGTACTTGATACTGACGACAAGCAGCAACGACCAGACGATCAGCGACAGCACGCCGAGGATGTTCGCCGCCGTCGGATGAATGCCGTACTCGGGCTTGAAGCACTCACGGAGTGCATAGAGCGGACTGGTTCCGATATCGCCATACACGACGCCAAGCGCAGCGACGGTCAGCAGCGCGAGCCGCCGACCCGTGGGCGCTGGCGGATGACCGTGCTCCTCGAGCGCTATTGGAACGGTATAGCGAACAGCATCAGTCATGGCGCAATTGAGCAAGTGACGACCGGCCCACCCGGCCGAGCGAACAAGAACATACGGTCAGAACTCGATCTGTGCGCCCAACTCCACGACGCGGTTCGGCGGCAGCATGAAGAACTCCGTCGCCGATCGCGCATTGCGCGACATGAACGCGAACAACTTCTTGCGCCAACGCATCATCCGTGCGTGACCCGTGAGCACAAGACGCTCCTGGCCGAGATAGTACGACGTGCCCATCGCCGGCAGCGCGATACCGTGCGCCTCGGCCGCCTTGAGCACCGTCGGAATGTCGGGGGATTCCATGAAGCCGAACGTCGCGACGATGCGATGGATGCCATGACCAAGCGATTCCACCGTGAGGTGCTGATCCTCGGCCACCTCCGGAATGCCCCGCGTCTGCACGCTGAGCAGCACGACCGTATCGTGCAGCATCTTGTTGTGTTTCAGGTGGTGCAGCAGCACCACGGGCGTACCGTCGGCATTGGAGGTCATGAAGATCGCCGTTCCGCGCACACGCACACGAGGCTTGCGCTCGAGATCGGCGAGAAAGAGGTCGAGTGGCAGCGAAAGCTTCGACTGGATGTCGTTCAGCTCCGTCCGACCGCGCTTCCACGTGCTCATGAGCAGGTAGACGCCGAGCGCCATCGCCACGGGCACCCATCCGCCATGCTCGATCTTCACGATGTTCGCAACGAGAAACGACAGGTCGAGCGCGAGGAATGCAGCGGTGATCACGATGACATGCGGAAGACTCCAGTTCCACCGGCTTCGCGCCACCACGGCGAACAGCAGCGACGTGATCGCCATCGTCCCCGTCACCGCAATGCCATACGCCGCACTGAGTGCGCTGGAGTTCTTGAACGCGAGCACCAATACCAGGCAGCCGACCATCAACGCATAGTTCACTTCCGGGATGTAGATCTGACCGGGCTCATTCTCCGACGTGTGGATGATCTGCATCCTCGGCGAATATCCCAGCTGCACGCTCTGCTGCGTCAGCGAGAAGGCACCCGAGATGAGCGCCTGCGACGCGACGATCGCCGCCGCCGTGGCGATGACGAGCAGCGGAACCTGGAGTGCGTCCGGCGCAAGCAGGTAGAACGGATTCGCCGCCGCCTTGGGAGACTCGAGCAGCAGCGCGCCCTGGCCGAGATAGTTGAGCAGCAGTGCCGGCAGGGCGAAGGTGAACCACGCAACGCGAATGGGCCGCTTGCCGAAGTGCCCCATGTCTGCGTAGAGCGCTTCGCCTCCCGTGACGACGAGCACCACCGCGCCCAGTGTCAGGAATCCGGCGAGGCCGTGGGCGCTGAAGAACTGCACGCCGTGCCAGGGATTCGTCGCCTTCAGCACTTCGGGATGCTTGACGATCGCACGCACGCCCAGCGCCGCAATCGTGACGAACCAGACCAGCATCGTCGGTCCGAAGAAGATGCCCACCTTCGACGTGCCGAACCGCTGGATCATGAACAGGCCGAACAGGATCACGACGGAAATCGGCACCACGGCGTGCGTCAACGCGGGCGACGCGACACCGAGACCTTCCACGGCACCGAGCACCGAGATGGCGGGGGTGATGACTCCGTCGCCGTACAGCAGAGCGGCCCCGAAGAGGCCGAGTGAGATCAGGATGATGCGGTACTTCTTGTCCTCGCTGCGTCGCTTCGATTGCAGCAGCAGCGCGAGCAATGCGAGGATGCCGCCCTCACCGCGGTTGTCGGCGCGCAGGATGAAGACGATGTACTTCACGCTGACGACGAGAATCAGCGACCAGAGAAGCAGCGAGAGCACCCCGATGACGTTGAAGGGGGTGGGAAGGATCCCGTACTCCGCATTGAAGCATTCGCGAAGCGCGTACAGCGGGCTCGTTCCGATGTCTCCATAGACGACGCCGAGCGCCGTCAGTGTCAGAACGGCGAGCCGCTTCCCGGTGGGAGGCGGCGCGTCACGCTCGGGGTGAATGGTCGTACCGTGGGCCGACATCGAGTGGCGACAGGATCAGCAGAGTGGCGCCACACAACGGCGCAGGCCGGAGACGCGATGGTCTCCGGCCTGGATGGAACATACGTGACGCGCGCCCAATTCACAGCCGACGAGTACGGTGTCGGACGAATAGCCTACTTCTGAACTGCCAGCGCCTCGATTTCCCTGGCTGCCCGGTCGAGGATGTCCGTGATCTGCTTCAGGAGCGCGGGGTCGTGGACGGCATCCGTCGCCCGACCGTACGTCGCCTTGCCGACGCGCCGGAAAGCCCCGTGCACTTCGGCCATCGGTTCGTCGAGGAAGTGGCCGACGAGCTTGGCGATCCGGTCGAAGATGTTGTCCACCGTCTCCCGGTTCTCGGCGAGATACGCTCGGCCTTCGTCCGTGATCTCGTAGACCTTCTTGCCTTCCGCCCCTGGGACGACGCGTGCGTAGCCCAGGTCCTCGAGGAGCTGGAGGGTGGGGTAGACCGTGCCCGGGCTGGGGGCGTAAGCGCCGCCGAAGCGTTCCTCGAGCGCCTTGATGATCTCGTAGCCATGACGGGGCTTTTCCTCGAGCAGCCGGAGCACGACGTAGCGCAGGTCGCCCTGCTCGAACATCCGTCCGCCACGCCAGCGTCCGCGCGGCCGTCCTTCGTTGCCGAAGAAGCCGTTCATGAAGCTGGCGTCCCATCCCCATTTGCCGCGTGCGTGGTGTCCGTCGGGTCGGCAGGCCCAGGTGAAGAAGTCGTCTCGCATCCCTTCCTCCGATATATCGGTTCGGTGCCAAAGATATATCTGACGATATATCTTTGGCAAGTGGCAGCCGCTCGTGGCGGCCGCCCTGTAGGGCGCGCGTGAAGCGCCGCCGCCCCGTACCTTACTGCCAGATGACAGCGGTCCCCACCACCTATCTGTCCAACACCGATGAGACTTCCATCAGCCATCGCCGTCGCCACGGTGATGGGCGCATCGCCGCTTGCCGCCCAACTACCCACGGCGCGTGACACCGCCGCGCTGCCGAACGTGACGGTCACCGCGACGCGCAATCCGGCGTCCATCCTCACCACCCCGCTCGCCATCACCAAGGTCACCGCGGCAGACCTCCGCGGCGTGAACGGCAACGGCCTCGACGACGCGCTCACGCGGGTGCCCGGCGTCATCGCGCAGTCGCGCTACGGCACGAGCGACGTCCGCCTCATCATCCGCGGCTACGGCGCACGCGGTGCCGGCGATCGCTCCAACGCCGGCACGTCGCGCGGCATACGCGTCCTGCTCGACGGATTTCCCGAGACCGAACCCGACGGCCGCACGGCATTCGACCAGATCGATCTCGCCACGGCGGAAGCGGTCGAAGTCGTGCGATCCAACGCCGGTTCCATCTGGGGCAACGCCGCGGGCGGGGTCATCAACGTCCTCACGATGCCGACGTCGCGCTCTCCATCCATGGAATTCCAGCCGATCTTCGGCGGCTTCGGACTGACGCGCTACGCCTTCCGTGCATCCGCTCCCATCGGCACCGGTTCGGCGTGGATGTCGTTCACCAACACGTCCTTCGATGGCTGGCGCGCACACTCGAACGCGCGACGCTTCGTGCTCAACGCCGGCGCATCGGCGATGGCGGGCGAAAAGACCCGGCTCGGCGTCTACCTCGCCGCTGCGAACAACCTGATGCGCATTCCGGGTCCGCTCACGCAGGCCCAGATGGACGCCGACCCCAGTCAGGCGAACACCGCCTACGCGTCGCGCGACGAGCGTCGCTTCAACCGCCTCGGCCGCCTCGGCGTGTCGATCGACCAGGCGATCGACAACACGACGTCGCTGTCGTCGCAGGTCTATGTCAATCCGAAGTACCTCCAGCGCTCGGAGCGCGGCACCTTCCGCGACTTCACGCGCTTTCACTTCGGCGGCAACGTGATCGGACGCAAGGAGCTGATGACCGGCGCGATGAAATCGCGCTTCACCGTGGGCGTGGACGACGCCTATCAGGACGGCGCCATCCTGTTCTACAATCTCTCGGCGACGAATGAGCGCGGCACGACGCTCAGCGACAACAAGGGCGAGGGCGCGAACAACTTCGGCGTCTTCGCGCAGGACGAGCTGATGGTCAACGACCGGCTCACGCTCCTGCTGGGCGCGCGCTACGACAAGGTCGCGTACTACTACAGAAGCTTCCTTCCCACCGCGCCGGTGCGATTCGACTCGCGCGATTTCGATCGCGTGTCGCCGAAGCTCGGCATCAACTGGCTCCTCGGCTCCACGCGTAGCGTGTACGCGAACCTGGGTGGCGGCATCGAGGTTCCAGCGGGCAACGAGACGGATCCGACGCCCGGCAGTCCGGCACCGGCGCCGTTGCTCAATCCATTGCTCGACGCGATCAATTCGACGACGTACGAAGTGGGCTTCAAGTCGTTGGCGGCACCAGTGGCCACGATGCCGATCGACGTCGGATTCGACGTCGCGCTGTACGACACGGAAGTGAAGAACGAGATCGTGCCCTACAACGGCGGGCGCTACTACCAGACGGCCGCCAAGGCGCGTCGCCAGGGTGCGGAGCTCGGCGTGAATGCCAACAGCTCGAGCGGCATCTTCGGTAACGCGGCCCTGACGTTCTCGCGCAATCGCTACCAGGACTATGTCGTCGACTCGACGGTGCAGTTCCCCACGGATCCGTCAAAAATCGGCAAGCGGGCGGACTACAGCGGCAACAAGGTCGTGGGCGTGCCGGACGTGGTCACGAATGTCGAGCTGGGCGCGGCGATGCCGGGCTACCGTGCGCTCCGCGTGCGGGGCAGCGCGGAGCATTCGAGCGAATACTTCGCTGACGATGCGAACAGGGTGCGCGTGCCGTCGTTCACGATCTTCAAGCTGACGGCTGAGCTACGCGACCCCATCGTCGCCGCGAACGGCTGGGGCGTGCGCGGCTTCGTCACGGTGCACAACGTCACCGACAGGAAGTACGTGGGGTCGGCGTTCCTGAATCCCGATCTGTTGAACGGAGCGCCAGCGGTATTCGAACCGGGGATGCCGCGGACTGTGATCGTATCCCTGTCCGTGGGTCGCCTGCGCTGAGTAAGACTAGGCCGCCAACCTCGCTCGCGCGCGATGCACTCGCGCCGGAGGTTGCTTCAGCTGCCAGCGGATGCGCGCACCGATCGCAATCACGATCGCCAGCACACACAGCTCGACGAACACCTTCTCGCCATCGAGGTAGTCGATCGGCTGATCCTTGAGCGCCGGCTCCGTGAGGATGGAGTGGATGGCGTACAGCGGAAACAGCGCGTACGTCGTGAAGTGAATCCGCTTCCACCAGCGACGTCCGATCTCGAAGCGGAAGTACGACGTGATCACGACGATCAACAGCAGGTATGCCGCACCGGCGCCGAAGGTATTCACCAGCGGCTGCTTCGGCCCGTTGATCGGATACAGGAGATCGATGAGCATGAAGTCCACGCGGTTCGGCAACAAGAGAAGCGCCGGATGCAGGAGCACCAGCGCGAGTGCCGTCCACCCCGTGTAGTTGTGCAGCATCACCGTGTTCACGCGCCTGCGCGGCCAGCGACGCACCGGATTGTACTTCACCGACAGCAACAGC
>JBDSML010000196.1:0-10679 GCA_039915865.1 Gemmatimonadaceae bacterium
TGGCGCTTGCACATAGGTCCAGCAGCGCCCGTCGCTTCGGCTCGCGTGCGGGCACTCTTACAACTCCCACTTTCAAGTCATGTACCGCTTTTCAGCGCGGCGCACCCTGCCAGCGGCAGGAATCGCAGCCGCACTCATTCTCGGCGGGTGCGCCGACAAGAATGTTCCAGCCGCCGAGGCAACCCCCGGCGGACGACGCGCCGCGACCGGTGAAGTCACGACCGACTCCGGTCCAGTGAACGCGCCCATCGCCGGAAGTGGCGTCGTGGCGGTCACGGCGGCGTCCGTTGGAGGGGTGAAGGACACCACGGCGATCATCGGTGAGCTGCCGAAGCGGGCGCGCCACGACAGCGTGGCCCTGGCAAGCATGACGAAGCCCGACACTGCGCTCGACCCCAAGTGGCCGGTGAAGGGACCGGCGTCAGCGCCGGGTGCACTGCTGCCGAGCAACCGGATCGTGGCGTTCTACGGCAACCCGCTGGACAAGCGCATGGGCGCGCTCGGCGAGTATCCGAAGGACGAGATGCTGAAGATGCTCGATCGGGAAGTCGCGCGATGGGCGAAGGCAGATCCGTCGCACCCGGTGGTGCCCGCCCTGCACATGGTGGTGACGACGGCGCAGGGCGCGCCGGGCAAGAATGGTCTCTATCGCCTTCGCATGAAGGATTCGCTCGTGAACGCGATTCACGGATGGGCGAAGGAGAAGAAGGGGATCTTCTTCGTCGATGTGCAGCTCGGCAAGGACGACGTGCGGAACGAGATTCCGCGACTTGCCCCGTTCCTCGAGAGTCCCGATGTGCACCTCGCGGTGGATCCAGAGTTCGCGATGAAGACGTCAGGCGCGGTGCCGGGTACGAAGATCGGCACGATGGACGCCAGTGACATCAACTGGGTGATCAACTGGGTGGACTCGATCGTGAAGGCGAAGAAGCTTCCGCCGAAGATCCTCGTCATCCATCGCTTCACGCGAAAGATGGTGACGAATGCGAAGGACATTCGCCCGACGCCGAACGTGCAGGTCGTGATGGACATGGACGGGTGGGGACCGCCCTGGCTCAAGTTCGATTCGTATCACGATTACGTGAAGGCGGAGCCAGTGCAGTACACGGGCTTCAAGCTGTTCTTCCACAATGACACGAAGAAGGGCGATCTCCTGCTCACGCCCGCCGAGGTGCTGCGCCTCAACCCTCGTCCGTTGTACATCCAGTACCAGTAGGCCCGGGCAGGGCTAGCGGACACTGGCGGAGCGCGTCGCGAGGGCTACTTTCCCAGCGTCGCGCTCTTCGTGTGCGCGCCGGACCCTTTCGCCCTTTGCGTGATGTCGCTTCTTGTGTACTCGCGAGCGTTCGTCGACACGGTCGGCCTGGAGTGGACCGTGCGCGAGATCGCGAGCACGGCGCTGTCGGGTACGATGGCGAAGGTGCTCGAGAGCGATCGTCGCAAGGGTGGATGGCTGGTGTTCGAGTCGGCAGACGGCGAGAAGCGTCGCCTCACGCCATATCCGCCCGATTGGCGCACGATGTCGGCCTTCGAGATCGAGCGGTGGTGCATGCGGGCCACGCGAGTCCCGCCAGCGCCCGCTCGCCGCGCCGAGGATTAGCGGCTAGAGGATATTCACGGCGCGTGCGGCGACGAGTACAACCGTCGTGAACGAGATCATCGCCTGAATCATCATCGCCGCCTTGGCCCACTTCGAGAGCACGGGCACGTCCGTCGGTGAGAATGCGGTGCTCGTATTGAAGGCGACGAAGAGATAGTCGACGAAGTGCGGCTGCCATCCGCCTTCGTCCGGCGGCTCACCGGGGTTCGTGGGCGCGGTGTACGTCATCTGCGGGAAGAGGAACGCGCCCTCGGTGTGCGCGTCGCGCCGCTCGCGCGCGGAGGGGCCACCCGCGTCGAGTCGCCAGTACCACGAGGCGAAGACGATGACGTTCGTCGCCCAGAGAATGGCGCCTGAGCTCAGCAGGTCAAGCGCGTTCTGCGGATCCTTGCCCTGTGCCTTGAGGGCGAGCAGCAGGCTGCCGAGTCCCCAGAGCAAGCCGAGGGTGAGCACGCCCAACACCGAAAAGCTCAATACGGAGTAGGCGGTGCGCAGCTTTCGGTAGCGCGCGACCTGCGTGCCAACGACGAGCATCGCGACGATCGTCGCGACTGTCCACGGCGGACCCACGCGCAGTTTCATCGGCAGCGCGAAGTGCAGGGCGACCGCGGCGAAGATGGCGAGGATCACCGGCCAGCGCGGTTCGGGACGCGAGAGGGCGGAGATCGGTGTCGAGGTCATGCGACGGAGCTTACTGACGCGCGGCCGTGAAGGCGAGCGTCAGCGCTTTGCGCGCAGGTCGTCGTACTCGGGATGCCGGTCGAGATATGTGCGAACGAACGGACATGTTGCGACGACCGTGAGGTGGTTGGCGCGCGCGTAGGCGAGCGCCGCGCGCGCCAACGCGGATGCGTAGCCCCTGCCCTCGAACTGCTCCGCGACCTCCGTGTGCACGAGGTCGAGGACGTCATCGTGCCTGACATACTTCAACAGTGCGCGCCCTTCGCCGGTGGGGATCTCGAACTCGTGCGCGGCTTCGTCGTGCGTGACGGAAGGTGTATCGGCCATGTTTGAAGGTAGCGCCTGTTACTTCTGGAACGCCTTCTTCAGGGCATCGGCGGCGTAGGCCTCGGCGTCCTTCGCCTGACTGAGGACGGCGCCCATGCCGAAGAATTCGTGCGTCACTCCAGCGTACGTCTTCTGGTCGACAGTGCCTCCGGCCTCGCGAAGCTTCGCGGCGAGCATTTCGCCGTCGCTGCGCAGAGGATCGAGCTGCGCGTTGATGATGGTGACGGGCGGAAGGCCCTTGAGATCGGCGCCGACGAGGTTGATGCGCGGATCCTGACGGTCGGCCGGTGTCCGCTGGTATTTGTCGAAGAACCAGGACATCATCGCGCGGTTGAGCGGCTTCGCGTTCGCGTTCTCGGTGTAGGCCGGCGTCGTCGTGTCGCCGACGGCGATGGGATACACCGAGATGATCGCCAGCGGTGCGGCCAGTTTCCTGTCGCGTGCAGCGATGGCCGTGGCAACGGCGAGGTTGCCGCCGGCACTTTCTCCTGCCAATGCGATGCGCGAAGGATCGCCCTTGATCGACGCCGCGTTCCTGATCGCCCATTCGTAGATGGCGATGGCATCGTCATGTGCAGCGGGGAACTTGTGCTCGGGCGCCTGGCGATAGTCGGCCGAAACGACCACGGCCTGCGCGTTGATGGAGAGAGCGCGCGCACCGCCGTCGTAGACGTTGCGATCGGCGATCACCCATCCACCGCCGTGGTAGTAGACGATGACGGGAAATGGACCGGGGCCATCAGGCGTGTAGATGTTCGCCTGGAGGTTGCCAGCCGCGCCTTTCACGGTGTGCGTCGCCATGGTCGCGCCGGGTGGCGGCGTCGCGGGCTTGCCCTGCTTCTCGAGCAGCTTCTTCACGGCATCGGTCGGCGTGGGCTGCTTGCGCGCTTCAGGCGCGGTCAGGGTCTCGATCGGCTTTCCGCCGAGCGAGGCCAGTTCATCGAGCACGGCCTGCATCTCGGCGTTCGGTACGGCAGGCGTGGACATGGCTGGTGTTGTGGTGGTGTCCTTCATCGCCATGGCGCCGCTGTCGGCCTTGGCCTTCTCACTGGTGCTGCAGCCCTGCACGACTGCAGCGATTGCGAGCGTTGCGCCGACTACCGAGCGCATGCGGATCATTCCTGTTCCCCCCGTCACGATACTCCTCCCCCATCAAGTGTCTCGCGCACGCGCGTGTGACGCGGACGTCGCGACAGGCAAAGGCAGAAAGGGTGCCCGTGCGTGTTTCACAGGAACGGATGCGTGCGGTTCTGCATTGCGTCGGCGAGCGCAAGACCAGAAGAGCGGGCCCACGACATGCGCAAACCACGAAGACCGCAGCAGAGCCGTATTTCTACGTGATCTGGTGCGATCTCCATGTCTCTTGTCGAGTCTCGTGCGAATGTCGGCGCGATCCCGCTAGGTACCGCCGTACCACTCGTAGCCCTGGTCGGTCCAATAGCCACCGTTCCGTTCCGGCATGAACACGATCTTCGTGAGGTACTTCGTGTTCTTGTAGCCGAGCTTGATCGGCGAGTGAATGCGCGCCGGCGCGCCGTGCGCTGGTCCGAGCAGGTGGCCGTCCATGCCGTATGCGACAAGCGTCTGCGGATGCATCGCGCTGTCCATGTCCCAGCTTTCGTGATAGTCGTCGTCGAAGCTCTGGAAGTCGACGTAATGCGCATCCGGTGTGATGCCGGCCACGCGCGCGACGTCGCTCACGCGAACACCGGTCCACGCGGCGCGCGCATTCCACCCCTCGACGCAGAAGTGATCGACTTTCTGCGTGATATGCGGCAGCTTCATCAGGTCGTCGAGCGTGAGCGAGAGCGGCGTGCGCACCGCACCCGACACCTCGAGGCGCCAGACCCCGCGGACGGCGGGATCCCACACGGGCATCGTCTTCGAGACGAAGTATTTCGGAAAGTCCTTGCCGGCGAGCTTCGCCGACGCGGGCACGCGGTTCATCGCGTCGTGACGGAAGATGCCGCGCTCGATCCCTTCGTTCTTCGTCTCCGCGAGCGACAGAATCCTTGCGGCGCTTTTCGGATTCGCCTCGCACGCCGCGAGCAGTGCGCTCGAGAGCGATGCGGCTGAAATCGTGATGAAGCGACGGCGATCGATGGTCATGGGTTGGGTGCCTCAGCCTTGGGTGCGCTGGACTTTCCCGAACGGAACAAATGGTAGAACGGCCGAGCGTTGCGGAGCTCGGGCGATCGGGCGCGATTGTACCAGCCGGTCACCATCGAGCGCAGCGCATATGGGTCGACGGCGAACACGAAGAACACGTGCCCGATGGCGAGCACGAGCAAGAGCGCCATCGACGCAAAGTGGATGAAGCGCGCCCACTTGTAGTTGACGAACAACACGGTGATGAAGCCGAGCGTCACCGGCTTCCAGATGGCGAGCCCGCTCAGCACGATGACGATGCCCAGTATGGGCATCGCGAAGTACGCGCTCTTCTGCAGCGCGTTGTGCTTGCCCTGGTGCGGATGATCGCGGCGAACGAAGAGATAGAACTTGATCATCTCGAGGGCGTCGCGCGCGTCCCCGCGGCGGGGCGCAAGGTCGCGCCACTCGCCATGCAGATAGATGAAGCCGAGGTAGAGCAGCCCATTGGCGACGAGAATCCACATCATCGCGAAGTGCCAGTGGCGCGCGCCGCCGAGCCATCCGCCGAAGGTGAGCCAATCGGGAATCGGACGTCCTTCCCATGGATTGAGCGGGAAGCGCTCGCCCGGCCGCGCGAAGGCGGGATGCGCGTTGAAGATGCGCATGCCGCTGCCGGCCATGACGATGACCGCAATGACGTTCACCCAGTGCGTGAGTCGTACGACCCAGTGCGTACGCTTGACGAGCTCCGCCATCGACTATCGGTCTCCGCGCGTGGTGGAGGCGTCGCGCTCGGCGAGCAGCCTGGCGACGACCTTGTCCTGCTCCTCGTAGCGTCCTTCGCCGAAGTGGTAGAAGCGCATCGTCCCCGTGGCGTCGGCGTAGTAGGCGGCTGGCCAGTATTGATTGTGAAACGCGTTCCAGATGCGGTTCTCGTTGTCGATGACGACGGGATAGGTAATGCCGAGCCGCTTCACCTCGCGCCGGACATTGTCAGGGAAGCGCTCGCGTGCGAACTCCGGTGTGTGCACGCCGACGACGACGAAGCCGCGATCCTTGTACCTGGCGTAGAGCTCCTTCACGTGCGGCAGCGCGTTGAGGCAGTTATAGCACCCGAAGGTCCAGAAGTCGACCAGCACGATTTTCCCGCGCAGCGACTCCGGTGTGAGTGCTCCCGAGTTGATCCACTCCGTTGCGCCATCGAACCCGGGCAGTGTTCCATCCGCCACGGGCAGCGCGATCGCGGCCGTGCGCGCTGTTTCGTCCGCGGCAAACTCGTCGAGCGACTGGCCGCTGGGCCTGGTCGTGGCGCCCGGCGTGAGTGTCGACACCAGGTGCTGCTCGGCGCTCGCGGTCTGAACGAGGCCGCCCTTCGCGAACAGGGCGCGATCCCAGCCGAAGAAGATCGAGATGACCGTCGCGAGGGTAGCGAAGCCGAGCATGCGGCGAACGACGACGTCGGCCGTGCCGGCCCGCTTCACGCGGGCGAGCAACCGGGTGCCGAGGGAAGTGACGACGGCGAGTGACATGGCGGCACCGATGGCGAAGGAGAGAAAGAGCAGCGCGGCCCGCGGCGTGCCCGTGGTCGCCGCAGCGGCGATGAGCAGCCCGAGGATGGGCCCTGCGCACGGCGCCCAGAGCAACCCGATCGACATGCCGATGCATACGTTGCGCAATGGCGTCACGGATCCACGCGAGGCCGGACGGCTCGCCATCGCGGCGCCGGCACGCGTGAGCGGACGCGCGATCCACTCGGCGATGTGGGTCGAGAGCAGCGTGAGGGCGACGACGGCCAGCAGCAGCAGCGCGGCGTAGCGGCCGACCTCATTGGCAACGAGGAGCCAGCGCGCCGTGGCGGTGGCGAGCAGCGCCGCCGCGGTGAAGGCGATGGCGAGGCCGCCCAGCATGGGGAGCGTTTCGCGCCGGAAGTCGCGGCCCGTGCGTGAGAACACGAGCGGAATGACGGGAAGAATGCACGGGCTGAGGATCGTCAGCACGCCGCCGAGCAACGCCAGGGCCAGCATGATCACGCGGACGTCATCCCGTCGGCGGCGAGTGCCGCGAGCACCCGGACGCGCAGCGGCTCGAACTCGTGGCCGAGAGGTGCGGATGCACGGACGGCGTCGAGGAACGCGCGCTCGAAGTCATAATGCGAGGAGCAGTTCACGCAGCCCTCGAGGTGTGCCGCGACCTGCGCCTGCAAGTCATCGGGAAGCGCGCCGTCGAGGTATGGCCAAAGCTGGCGAACGATCTCGCGACAGATCTCAGGATTGGGCATGTGTCGTCTGTATGTCGGATGGGTCGAAAACGGCGCCGCGGAAGCCCGCGTCGATGGCGAATTGCACGAGCTTTTCCTGGAGTTGCCGACGCGCGCGATAGAGTCGTGAGCGCACGGTGCCGATGGGAATGCCGAGGACGTCGGCGGCTTCGTCGTACTTGAGGTCTTCGACATCGACGAGACGCACGACGTCGCGGTATTGCGGCTCGAGCGCGTCGATAGCGGCAGTGATGGCGGGCGCGAGATCGAGGCGGCTGAACATGTCCTCGACGCCGCGATCGCGGGCGAGCTTGTGGAGGCTGACGGCGGCAAAGGTCTCGAGCTCGTGGTCGTCACCGACAGCGGTGACCCAACGCTCGCGCGCGCGCTGCGCGAAGAACGTGTTGCGCGCGATGGCCGAGAGCCATCGGCGCGCGTCGCTGCCGGGTTCGAAGGTGTTCCAGTGGCGATACGCCTTGAGGAAGGTGTCCTGGACGAGATCGTCGGCGTCGGCGGCATCGTGTGTGAGTGCCTGCGCGACGCGCGCGATGACGGGGAGCAGCGGCAGGGCCACACGGGCGAACTCAGTGTCGCGGTCTGCGGGTTGGGCTGGCTCGGCCATGAGACCAGTAGTGGTGGGAGGGGAAAAGGGTTCCATGGGACGCACTCACTGCCAGTCACTCCCCTCCGTTACGGCGACAACGCCGCCACACGCTCGCCCATGACCACGACCACCTCATGCTTCGACGCATCGTCGACGAGGTCGATGGCGCCGTCGGCACTCGCGACGCCGTCGACCGTGACGTTGACCACGCCGTTCGACACGCCCTGCGCATTGTCGACGCGGATGGCGTACGTCGAGCCGCCGAAGCGATAGTCGATCGTGAAGCCGTCCCACGCGACGGGGATGCACGGCTTGATCGTCAACCGATTACCCGCCTTGGTGAATCCGAGCACGGCTTCGACGGCAGCGCGATAGCTCCAGCTCGCCGAACCCGTGTACCACGTCCATCCCCCTCGACCCACGTGGCCCGGCGCGTCGTACACATCGGCAGCGATGACGTACGGCTCGACGACATAGCGATCCGCGTCGGCCTTCGTGCGCGCGTGCGTGAGCGGGTTCAGCAGGTCGTAAAGATGGAACGCAAGGTCACCGTCGCTGAGGCCCGCGGCGGCGAAGATCGTCCACAGTGCCGCATGCGTATATTGCGCGCCATTCTCGCGGACGCCGGGGAGATATCCCTTGATGTAGCCCGGATCATGTTCCGTTCGATCGAAGGGCGGAGTGAGCAGCAGGATCATGCGGTCGTCCTCGCGCACGAGGCGATCGATGACCGAGCGCATCGCCGTGACGGCGCGCTCGGGCTCTCCCGCCTCGGAGATCACCGCCCAGCTCTGTGCGATGGAGTCGATCTGGCACTCGCTCTCACTCGCCGAACCGAGGGGACTGCCGTCGTCGAAATAGGCGCGGCGATACCATGCGCCGTCCCACCCATGGCGGTCGATGGCAGCGGCATACTCGTCGGCGCGATGACGGCAGCGATCGACCACCGCGCCGTCGCGACGCGCCTCGGCATGCACGGCGAAGCGACGGAGCGTCGTGATGAGGAACCACGCGAGCCAGATGCTCTCGCCCTTCCCTTCCACGCCAACGCGGCTCATGCCGTCGTTCCAGTCACCGGAACCGATGAGCGGAAGACCATGTTCGCCGCGGGTGCACGCACGATCGAGCGCGCGGACGCAGTGGTCGTAAAGCGACCCACTCTGCTCGCTCCGTGCAGGCTTGTCGTACGCCTCGTGTTCGTGCGGCTGTAGCTCGCGCATCTCGAGATAGTGAGCGGTCTCGTCCCAGATGCCGGTATCGCCGCTGACGCGGACGTAGTGATCGGTGACGAACGGCAGCCAGACGAGATCGTCGGAGAAGCGCGTGCGAACGCCGCGTCCACTCGGCTCGTGCCACCAGTGCTACACGTCGCCCTCGAGGAACTGTCGCGACGCGGAGCGCAGGATGTGCGCGCGCGTGATCGCGGGCTCCGAATAGACGAACGCCATTCCATCCTGGAGCTGGTCGCGGAACCCGAACGCGCCGCTCGACTGATACATCGCCGAGCGTGCCCACATGCGGCAGGCGAGCGCCTGATAGAGCGACCAGCGATTGACGAGCGCGTCGAGGTTGGGCGACGGCGTCTGCACGCGGATGGTGCTGAGTCGCGTCTCCCATGCGTCGACGGCGTCGTCCGATGCGACGCCCGCCGCCGCCGGCGGTCCGCATCGCGCGATGATGTCGCGCACCGCCTCCTCGCCGCGGGCGGCGCCGAGCAACACGACGACGTCGCGCGCTTCGCCCGGCTCGAGCACGATGGTGCAGCGCAGCGCGGCACACGGGTCGTAGCCCGCACCCAGTGTGCCGGAGAGCGTATCGAACGAGAGCGCCACGGGCGATGTGAGGTCGCCGTTGCGGCCGATGAACGCGGTGCGGTCGCCCGTCGCGCTCGTCGGTGTCTCACTCATCCACGAGAACGCGACCTGGGACGCGAAGTCCTCACCGAAGTAGTTCTGCGCGAAGATCGCTCCCGTCGCCTCGTCGCGGCGCGTCTGTACCTGGTTGCGCGTGTTCTCGCGATCGGCACCGAGCGCCCACTCGACGTAGTTGGTGAGGACGATGCGTCGCCGCACCGCGCCTTCGTTGCGCAGCGTGAGCCGCGTGATCTTCACGGGATCCTCGCGCGGCACGCTCAGCGACAGCTCGGTGGCGATGCCCGCCCGTCCATGCGTGAAGGTCGTGATGCCCGGCGCGTGCACGACGTGATAGGGCGCCGCGCCGCCGAGGTCGTCCTTCGCGGGCGACGGGCCCGGCGTCGGACTCCAGACGTGGCCCGTCTCGGCGTCCTGCAGATAGATGGCTTCTCCGGCAGGATCGCTGACCGGATCATTGAACCACGGCGTGAGCCGAAAGAAGTAGCTGTTCTCGACCCACGCGAATCCGCCGCCGCGCTCGGAGACACAGAAGCCCGCGTTCGGGTTCGCGATGACGTTGGCCCACGGTCCCGGCGGCACGTGGTCGCCGTCGACTTCGATGCGATAGTCGTGCGAGTCGGTGAGTGAACCGTACCCGTTGCCTGCCGGAAGTGGCGGCATGACGACCGCATCGAGCACCGTGGTCACTGGCGGATACTGGGTCTTCTGCGCTTCGGTCGTCGGCAGCACCGTGGCCGCGACGATCTCGCCGAGTCCAACGCCGTCGCACACGATGGTGATGCTGGCGAGGGCGCGCAGCAGCTTCACCGCGTCGTCGTGCATTACGTCGCTGCGCCGGATGTAGACACCGCCGGGCACCTCGAGCATGCCGCCTTCGCTCGACGAGATGACCATGGCCGTGATCTGATCCTGCAACTCCTGGATGTACGACGGCTCCTTCGCGTTCAGGATGATGAGGTCCGCCTTCACGCCCTTCGTTCGCCAGTAGTTGTGCGCGACGAGCAGTTGCCGCACGCTCGGCAGGCCGACCTCGGCGCGAATGGTGGCGAGGACGATCGGCCAGTCGCCGGAGATGCCGTGGGCCCACAGCGCGGACTGCCCGGCGCGATTCGCGGCGCGCTCGGTCTGCGACGCACGCAGTGCTTCGCGCGGATAGATCAGCGAGCCGGCGAGTTCCTGGTAGAGCGCGGCTGCTTCGGGCGAGACGTCGAGATCGCGCAGCTCGATCTGCGCGACGGTCCACGA
>JBDSML010000270.1:0-8803 GCA_039915865.1 Gemmatimonadaceae bacterium
GCAGAGACGCTCGCGACCGTCCTGCCGCGGAAAGTGAAAGCGCGCCTTCTCGACCAGCGTGCCGTCCTTCGCGTACGGCTCCGGCTCGTATACGACGAGGTCGTTGCCGAGGCTCTGCACGGGGAAGTAGCCGTACACCGCCTTCGGCTGCACCCAGCCTCCGTCGCGCGCTTCACCCTCGAGGCGCTTGAGCGTCGGCTCGAACTGCTCCTTCACGATCGCGTCGTACTCCGGGCCCGAGCCGCGCCCACCCCACTGCAGGCGGAACAGCTCGTCCTTGTCGAGTAGCGCGAACACTTCGTCGAGTGGAATGTCGTCGAGCACCCTCGCGCCCCAGAACGGGGCCGTCGGAACGGCGTGATCCTGTGAGACGTCGCTGCGCTGGCCACCTTCGATGCCACTGCGCACGTCCTTCCCGACGTTGCTCTGCAGGAACGCGTCGTTGCGCGCGTCGGACAGCAGTTTGTCGATCGTATTCGTGCGGCGCAGCTCGTCCTGCAGGGCATCCATCGTCTCCAGCCCCTCGAACGCATCCTTGCAGTAGAACACGCCCGACTCGTACGCGCGCTCGGGAGCGACGAACAGCGCACGACGACCGAAGCGACGATTGATCGCCGCACCGCCGATCAACACCGGAATCTGGATGCCGCGCTTGTCGAGCTCCTGCACACACAACGGCATCTGCTTGCTCGTGCTCACCAACAGCGCCGACAATCCGATCGCGTCGGCGCCGACTTCCAGCGCCTTCTCGATGATCGTGTTCACCGGCACCTGCTTGCCGAGGTCGAACACGGTGTAGCCGTTGTTGGAGAGAATCGTGTTGACGAGGGACTTGCCGATGTCGTGCACGTCGCCGTAGACCGTTGCCAGCACGACCTTCCCCTTCGTGTAGCCCTCGGCCTTCTCGAGGAAGGTTTCGAGATGCTTCACCGCCTTCTTCATCACTTCGGCGCTCTGGAGCACGAACGGCAGGATGAGCTCGCCCGCGCCGAACTTGTCGCCGACTTCCTTCATCGCCGGCAGCAGCACTTCGTTCAGCACGCGCACCGGCTCTTCGCGTACGCCGGCCGTGTCGAGCGCGTCCTCGATGCCCTCCTTCTTCCGATGGAGGACCATCCAGTGGACCTTCTGCTCCGGCGTCATGCCGATCGTCGGATCCTCTTTCTCCTGGCGCGCGTCCTTCTGTTCCGCCGTCGCGAAGCCTTCGATGAACCGCGACAGTGCATCCGGACGCTTGTTGAACACCAGATCGTTCGCCAGCGCGCGCTGCTCCTCGCTGATCTCGGCGTACGGCGTGATGTGCGCCGGATTCACGATCGCCGCATCGAGACCCGCCTCGACGCAGTGATGCAGGAACACGGAGTTGAGGACGTATCGCGCCGCCGGATCCAATCCAAACGAAACGTTGGAGACGCCGAGGATCGTGAAGACCCCGGGCAGCTCGCGCTTGATGAGGCGGATGCCCTCGATCGTCTCGTGCGCGCTGTCGATCCACTCGGGATCGCCCGTCGCCAGCGTGAACGTCAGCGCGTCGTAGATCAGGTCCTCGGCGCGCATGCCGTATTCGCCGACGACGATGTCATAGATCGCCTTCGCCACCTCGAGCTTCCGCTCGCGGGTCTTGGCCATGCCGACCGGATCGATCGTCAGCGCGACGAGCGCCGCACCGTGCTTCTTCGCGAGCGGCACGATGTCGTCGATCCGCTTGCGGCCATTCTCCATGTTGATGGAGTTGATGATCGCGCGACCGGGCACGTGCTCGAGCGCCGCCTCAACGACGGCGCGCTCGGTACTGTCGATCATCAGGGGAAGCTCGACACTCATGGACAACAGCTTCACCAGCTTCGACATCTGCTCCGCTTCGTCGCCGCGCTCGGTGAGCGCGACGCAGATGTCGAGCACGTGCGCGCCCGAATCCTGCTGCTCGCGCGCGACCTCGAGGATGCCCTCGTAGTCGTCAGCCAGCAGCAGACGCTTCACCTTGCGCGAGCCCTGCGCGTTGACGCGCTCGCCGACGAGCAGCGGCGCCGGCTCCTGGCGCAACGTCGTCGCGCGCATGGCGGACGATACCAGCGCTTCCTGCCCGTGGTTCGGCAAGGTGGCTGGCGTCGCATCGCGCACGGCCGTGACGATGGCCGAGAGATGCTCAGGGGTCGTGCCGCAACAACCACCAACGATACGGACGCCAAAATCGGCGACGAACTCGCGCAGCATCCCTGCCATCGGCAGCGGCTCGAGGGGGTAGATCGCCTCCCCCGTTCCGGTGTTGAGCGGCAAGCCGGCGTTCGGGATCACCGAGATCGGCAGCGACGCGTGCTCGGTCATGTACCGAATCGGCTCGCGCATGTGCTCCGGACCCGTCGAGCAGTTCAGCCCGATGACGTCCACGCGCATGGCCTCGAGCGTCGCGATGGCGCTTGCGATATCGGTGCCCAGGAGCATCCGGCCGCTCGTGTCGAGCGTGATCTGCGCCTGTACCGGCACCCGACGACCGATCTCGGCGAACAGCCGCTCGAAGCCGGTCAGCGCGGCCTTCACTTCGAGGATGTCCTGAGCTGTCTCGACGAGAAGGACGTCCACGCCCCCCTCGACCAGGTACTTCGCCTGCCAGTAAAACGTCTCGGCCAGCGCCTCGAACGTGATGTTGCCGAGCGCGGGATCGCTGCTCGACGGCAACATGCCCGTCGGGCCAATCGAACCGGCGACGAACCGCGGGTGCTCGGGCGTGGAGTACTTGTCGCACGCCGCGCGGGCCAGCCTGGCGGCCTGAACATTGATTTGGCGCGTCTTGTCCTCGAGGCCCCACTCCTTCAGCCGGTGCGGGGTGCTCTGGAAGGTGCACGTCTCGACGACGTCGCAGCCCACGGCGAGAAACGACTCGTGGATCGACTGGATGATGTCCGGCCGAGTGAGGACGAGGTTGTCGTTGCAGCCTTCGAGCGCCTTCCCGCCAAAATCGTCCGGCGTGGGATTATGGCGCTGGATGTTCGTTCCCATTGCGCCATCGTACACCAGCACGCGGGCCTTCAGGGCGAGCAGATAGGGATGCGAGACGGACTCGGGCGGCGGCGGAAGATCGATCATGCGTACACCAGCTATAAAAGGAGCCCAAACGCGACGGCGTGAGGGCTCGCGCTTTAGCAGGGGATTAACGTGGCCGCAATTTGCTGGAAATCGCCACGAATAACGGTTATGTCCGACGATTATACATACCTAACCGCTCCTGGTGGGGCAAGCACACGGTAGTCGAATTGGGGTCTCCGTCCGATACTGCACCCATGCTCCACGACGCTCCAAACGAAGGCGACGCACGTTCGCCGGTGACCCATGGCGAAGCGGCTCGCGCACTCGCGCCACTGCTCGAGCATGTGCGCGACGCCTGCATCCTCGTCGACGACGAGATGCGAGTCGGTTTCCTCAATCTCGTGGCGCGGCGAGATCAGGAATCCGTCGGCATCGACCCGGACAAGTTTCCCGGCAACAGCCTCTGGGATCTCCTCGGCTACCCGGCCGAGACGCCCGCGCGCGTAGCGGTCGAGCAGGCAGTTCGTGAGAAAGTTCCCACGCACTTCACGACGCGTGGCTCGTACGGCACGTACTGGGTCGAGGTGGACGTGTCGCCGATGGAGACTGGCGGGTGCCTCATCTACTATCGCGACGCGACCTTCCGCAGCTCCGCGGCCGAAGCGCATGCTACTTCCGAGAGCGAGCTCCGGATGACGAGCGAGCGGTTGCGCGTCCTCATCGACGAGGCGCCGCTCGCCGTCCTCGTGATCGACAGCGAATCGCGCGTGCTCCACTGGAATCCGGAAGCGGAGAAGATGTTCCTGTGGAAGTCGCAGGAAGTGGTAGGCAAGGAGCTCCCGAACGTCCCCGACGACGAGCGTGAGTCATATGACCGCAATCTCGTCTTCGCGCTCGATGGCGGCTCGCTGAAGGCATTGCCCGCGCGCCGACAGCGCAAGGATGGCGTCATCCTCGACGTGCAGGAGTCGTCGTCGCCGATGCGCGACCGTGCGGGTGCAGTGGTCGGTGCGATCGTCATGATCGCGGACGTGACGGCGCACCGAAAGCTGGAGACGCAGCTTCGCATGGCGCAGAAGATGGAGGCGGTGGGTCTTCTCGCTGGCGGGGTCGCGCACGACTTCAACAACCTGCTCACGGCGATCAAGGGGTTTGCGTCGCTCCTCCAGATGACGCTCGACGAGACCGACAGCGCCACTGAGTTCCTCGGCGAGATCAACAAGGCTGCGGACCGCGCTGCGGCGCTCACGGCGCAGCTGCTCGCCTTCAGCCGCCGTCAGTTGTTGCGCCCCGAGTCGCTCGACCTCAATGCACGGGTGCGCGACCTCGACCGCATGCTACGGCTGCTCCTGCGCGACGACGGTGAGCTGAAGCTCGAGCTGGCGCCGACGCTCAACCAGGTGCTCGCCGATCCGGGGCAGATCGAACAGGTGATCCTCAACCTCGTTGTCAACGCGCGCGACGCCATTCACGGCCGTGCCGACGGGGTCGTCTCGATTCGGACGTCGAACGCGCTGCTGGAGAAGGAGTTCGCGGAGTGGGGAGTGCATGACGTCTCCGGACCATACGTTCGACTGGACGTCATCGACAACGGCGTCGGGATGGATCGCGCGACGCAAGCGCGCATCTTCGATCCGTTCTTCACGACGAAGGAAGCGGGGCAGGGCACCGGACTCGGCCTCGCCACCGTGTTCGGCATCGTGAAGCAGAGCGGCGGCTACGTGTGGGTGGAGAGCGCGCCGGGTCAGGGCGCGATGTTCAGCGTCTACCTACCTCGCGCCGAGAGCGGCGCGCGGCAGAGTGGGCCGACGGGGCTCGTCGGCGGGGGCGGCACCGAGACGATCCTGCTCGTCGAAGATGAGGACGCCGTGCGTCGCGTGGCTCGTCGCGCGCTGGAGATGCACGGCTATACGATCCTCGACGCCACGGACGGCGTGACGGCACTCGCCCTCGCCGCAGCGAATGACATCGATCTCGTGCTGTCCGATGTGATGATGCCGGGTATGCCCGGACCAACGCTCATCGAGGAACTACGGCGACGCGATCCCGACGTGTTGGTGCTCTACATGTCGGGCCACACCGAGGAGATCATTCGCGACGGGCTGATCGATCCCGCAACGCCCTTTCTTCCCAAGCCGTTCACCCCGAAGCAGCTCGCGCAGAAAGTGCGCGACACCTTCGACGCGCATATCGGCGCGAAGCGCTAGTCAGCCCGTTCGCGTGGAGCGCGAGCGCCAGAACAGGTAAACCGGCACCCCCGCGGCAAGCAGCAGAAGCCCGCGCACTGCGTTCCACGGGTTCGATGCGATGGATCCGAACACCACGTACAGCGCCGCGGCGAAAAACAGTGCGACGCTCACGGGATAGAACGGCGCGCGAAATCCCGAATCGGTGACGCCGGCCTTCGCGTCACGACGCCGGAACACGACGAGTGTGAGCGCCGTCGTCCCGAAAAAGATCCAGTCGGCGAAGACGACCCAATCGAGCAGCTGTCCGTAGCCGCCGGTGTAGATGAGGAGCGCTGCAACGATGGCCTGAAAGGCGATCGCCAGCACGGGCGTGCGGAATGTCGGATGCAGCTTCGCGAAGCCGCTGAAGAACAGTCCATCATGCGCCATCGCCTGATACACGCGCGGTGAGACGAGAATCACGAGGTTGAGGAAGCCGAACGTCGACGCGGCGATGCCAGCCGCGATCAACCGCCGTCCACCCTCGCCCGCGACCATCGCCATGAGGTCAGCCGCGGGCGCGTTGCTCGCTGCCAAACCGTCGACGCCCAGCGCGCGCAGGTACGCGAGGTTGGCGCCGAGGTACACCGCGACGACGATCAGCACTCCGAGCACGAGTGCGCGCGGAAGTGTCCGCTGCGGATCGCGCATCTCTGCCGCAACGAAGTTCGTCTGTTGCCACCCGCCGTACGAGAAGAGGACGGGCACGAGCGCGGTGCTCAACACGACGAAGATGTCGCGCAGCGTCGACGGATGGGGAAGCGGGACGCTCGCGATAGGCGGCGGCAGCGTTGGCGCGGACGACGGATGCAAGAACAGCGCGGCGACGAGCAGCGCCGCGAGGGCCGCGAGCTTGAGGAGCGTGAAAATATTCTGCGTCGTCGCGCCGGGCTTCACGCCGAGCACGTTCACGACGGACAACAACGCGATGGCGCCGAGCGCGAGTGGCTTCACCGTCCCTGGTGGCATGCCAACGAGTCTCGTGAAATAGTTGGCGAATGTCACAGCGACCGCAGCGATCGCTCCCGTCGCAATGGCGAGCAGCAACGCCCAGCCGTAGAGAAACGCCGGCAGCGGGCCGAATGCATCGCGCAGGTACGCGTATCCGCCGCCGACTTCTGGACGCCGGCGTCCCAGCTCAGCGAAGATGAATGCGCCGAGCAGCGCGATCACCGCGCCGAGCGACCAGGTACCGATCGTGAGCGCGGCCGAGCCGGTGCGCGCGGCCACGATGGACGGATTGATGAAGATCCCCGAACCGATGATCCCTCCGACGACGAGCATCGTGCCGGAGAAGAGGCCGAGCGAGCGGGAGTAGCCGGGCGAGGAGCTTGAGGTCAAGCTGAAGCAACCCTGAAGAGGTGTCCGTATGGTGCGCCCGTGTTGGCAGATGCGCAACGCGGGGTGTCGATCCGTATCCTGTAGCGTTCTACAGGCGGCGGCTTACTACGAGACGCCCTCCGTCAGAAACAGCCCTACTTCAGGAAAAGCCGTACTTCAGTAAAAGCCCTACTACGGAACGCAGAAGCACGCAGGCTGCGCCTCGCTGAAGAACGCTGAAACTGCAGCAACCGTGTGTTTTTCAGCGTTCGCGCAGCCTGCGCGCGCGCGCAGCGCGCCTGCGTTCCGTATTAAGGCCGGTCCGTAGTACGGCCTGTCCGTAGTACGGCCGGTCCGTAGTTAGGCCGGTCGCACCGTCCGGAGTAAAGTCAGGACTGTAGAGAGTCCGGTACGTAGTAAGTCCGGTCCGTTCGCCGACGCCTCGCCGCGGAGTTACAACTTGCAGATCCCACCGTACGTCTCCGGCCGCCGGTCGCGGAAGAACTGCCACGTGTTGCGCACCTGGCGAATGACATCGAGGTCGAGGTCCGCGACGATCAGCTCATCCTTGTCGCGCGAGCCCACGGCCAGCATCTGGCCACGCGGGTCGCAGAAATAGCTCTGCCCGTAGAACTCGCCGATGTTCCACGGCGCCTCCGTCCCAATGCGATTGATCGCACCGACGAAGTAGCCGTTCGCGACAGCATGCGCGGGCTGCTCGAGCTTCCACAGATACTCGGAAAGACCGGCAACTGTCGCCGATGGATTGAACACGATCTCCGCACCGTTGAGACCGAGCTCGCGCGCGCCTTCTGGAAAATGGCGGTCGTAGCAGATGTAGACGCCCACCTTCGCATAGCGCGTCTGGAACACCGGGTAGCCAAGGTTCCCGGGCTTGAAGTAGTACTTCTCCCAGAAGCCAGGTGCGACCTGCGGAATGTGGTTCTTCCGGTATTTGCCGAGGTAGGTGCCATCGGCGTCGATGACAGCGGCGGTGTTGTAGTAGACGCCGGTCGACTCGACCTCATAGAGCGGGACGATGATCACCATGTTGTACTTCTTCGCCGTCTCCTGCATGAGCCTTGTCGTCGGCCCGTCGGGAATCCCCTCCGTCGCCTCGTACCACCGCGGGGTCTGCTCGGCGCAGAAGTACGGGCCGGTGAAGATCTCCTGCATGCAGAGGATCTGGACGCCTTGTTCACCGGCGCGGTCGATAAGCGCCATGTGCTTGTCGATGTTCGCTTGCCGAATCTTTGCAATCGGCTCGTTCGTGTCGATGGCGTTCGACGCTTGAATGAGGCCGCATTTGACGATTGGGGACACTGGATCTCCGGCTAAACGGTTAGCGCAATCAATGCCTGAACCACGACATCTCTCCTGCGACTTCCGGGACTTGAATCATGTGAATTCGTTCGGAATTGCCGCCGCCGCGTAGAGAGTCGCATTGCGGAGCGAATACCTCAATTGCCGCGAAACAAAACAACCCTCGATTCGGCGATCCTCAGACCGCCTGCACAAGGAGCGGATCCCTGCATTCTTCGATTCCAGCCTCGGTGTTCTGGCCAAAAAACGCGCAGCTGGAATTGAAGAAGTTGACGAATCGACGAATTGATCGCGGCGGCGGGCATTGGGCTAAGCGTCGCCCTGACTGACACCAGGAAATGTTTGCGACTCCGGGGAGCCTCTGTCGTACTCATTGATTCAATTCCAGCAAATGCCAACTATCCAAGCCAGTCAGTTGCTGCTCTTCAGCTATGCGCGACCCACTCGCGTATCCCAATCACGACGATCGTCATAGAGGCTCTCTTTCTCACCACGCATCAGCACGAGGTAGATGACGAAGCTCAGGAAGAACGTCACGAACCACGCATACTGATACAGGTGATCGAGAAACGTCGGATTCGCGACACTCCCGCCCGGCGTCGCCGCCGCGTGCAGGAATCCCGGTAATACCGGTAGCACCGACACGACGAGCGCGATCATCGCCTTCCAGTTCACGCCGTCGCCATACGAATAACGCCCCTTCACCTTGAAGAGGTCCGGCAACGACAGCTGTTCATGCCGGTGCACCCAGTAGTCCGCGATGAGGATGCCGCCCAGCGCACCCATCAGGCTCGAATAGCCGATGAGCCACGTGAAGATGTACGCGCCGGCGTCCGAGTAGAGCTTCCATGGCATCATCAGGATGCCCACGATCGCCGTGATCACGCCGCCGAGCTTGTAGCTGATCC
>JBDSML010000285.1:0-21575 GCA_039915865.1 Gemmatimonadaceae bacterium
CGAGTATGGCTTCTCCATTGCCACGGAGAACGACCTGGTGTTGTGGGAAGCGCAGTACGGCGACTTCGTGAACGTCGCGCAGCCGATCATCGACCAGTTCATCTCCGCGGACAAGGCGAAGTGGGGCCAGACGAGCGGCCTCGTGCTGCTGCTGCCGCATGGCTATGAGGGCGGTGGGCCCGAGCACTCGAGTGCGCGTCTCGAGCGGTTCCTCCAGCTCTGTGCGGAGCGCAACATGTGCGTCGCATATCCGAGCACGCCGGCGCAGTACTTCCACATCGTTCGCCGGCAGGCGCTGCGCAGCGAGCGGATGCCGCTCATCCTGATGCAACCGAAGAGTCTCCTGCGCATGCCGGCCGCGGCGTCGAGCCTCGAGCAGCTGGCGAGCGGTTCGTTCCAGCCGGTGATCGACGACGCCGTGATCCAACGCGTCGAGGACGTACGTCGTCTCGTGCTGTGCACGGCGAAGATGTACTACGATCTGCACGAGGCGAAGGCCGACCGCAGTGACGTCGCCATCGTGCGTGTGGACGAGCTGTATCCGTGGCCCGGTGCCGACGTCGCCGCGATCGTCGACCGCTATCCGAACCTCGAAGACGTGGTGTGGGCGCAGGAAGAGCCGAAGAACATGGGTGCCTGGACGTACGCCGCGCCGCAGCTTCGCGTCGCAACGGGGAACATGCTGACCATCCGCTACATCGGCCGTCCGGAACGCGCGAGTCCTGCCGAGGGTTACTCTGAAGCGCACAAGGTGGAGCAGAAGCGCATCGTGACGGAGGTGCTGACTCTCGCGCCCTCGTCCGCGAAGCGAAAGACAACCAAGGTCTGAGATACATGACGCGACTGGTTCGCATCCTTCTCGTTGGTCTCCTCGTACTGTCCGCGCCGCGCATCCTGGAAGCTCAGGAGCGCGGCGCGACTGTGTTGGGTGAGGCGGTGGCTGGCCTCGACGTCACGCCACGCGTGCTGGTCATCGGCGCGCATCCGGACGACGAGGACACGCAGCTCATCACGTGGCTCGCGCGCGGACGGCAGGTCGAGACGGGCTACCTGTCGCTGACGCGTGGCGACGGCGGACAGAACCTCATCGGCAACGAGCTCGGAGTGTTGCTCGGCATGATCCGTACGGAGGAGCTGCTCGCGGCCCGCCGACTCGATGGGGGACGACAGTTCTTCACGCGTGCCTACGACTTCGGCTTCTCCAAGACCGCCGACGAGACATACAAGCACTGGCCGAAGGATTCGATCCTTCGCGACGTCGTGACAGTCGTGCGGGCGTTCCGGCCGCAGATCATCATCGCGGTGTTTTCCGGCACGCCGCGCGACGGACATGGACATCATCAGGTGTCGGCGCTCCTGGCGCGCGAGGCGTACGATGCAGCCGCCGACACCGTTCGCTTTCCGTCGCGCATGACGCTTGGCATCGGCGCGTGGACGCCGTCGAAGTTCTATCGTGTGCTGCGGGGCAATTCCGCCGACGCGACGGTGGGGTTCAACGTCGGCGAGTTGAGCGCATTGCGCGGGCAGTCGTATGCGGAGATCGCGTCGATCAGCCGCTCACAGCATCTCTCACAGGGGTTCGGTGCACTGCAGCGCCGCGGGACGTCGATGGACTACCTCAAGCTCGAGGAATCGCGCGTCAGCCAGCCGCTGAAGAAGGAGACATCTCCGCTCGAGGACATCGCGTCGGACTGGTCGCGGTTCGCGAATACGACTGTGCGCCGGGACGTGCGCGCCGCGCTCGATTCGCTGCCGGCGGCGATCGTCGAAGTACGTCGCGTGGAGAATCTCGCCGCGCCGGCGCCGATGGTGCCGCCACTTGCGCGCGTGGTGCAGTTGATGACGCGCGCGCTCGACGGCACGGGATGTCGCATGGGATGTCCCGGCTCGCTCGGCGACCTGGCGAACTCGCTGCAGACCGCCGTGCGTCGTGCGACGTCGGGGTTGCTCGCCGCATCGGGTGTGCTGGTGGAAGCAACTGCTCCCCGCGAGCTCGTTGCGGTGCGCGACACGCTGCCCGTCACGGTGAGCGTCTACAATCAGGGCGTCATGCCGGTGAGCCTCGAGGGCGCATCGGTGTGGACGATCGACAGCTTCGGACCCGCACCGAGCGGGACGTCGACGGTGATTGCGCCGGATAGTGCGGGCCGTATCACGCTGCCGTTGACACCGGGCAGCGCCAGCGTGCCGTGGTGGCTCGCGCTGGGCAAGCGCGGCGACATCTTCACCGTGCCGGGCAACGGTGCGAGCGCGGCCGACAACATCGCGCTGGGTGAAGATCGCGTGGCGGACACGCATGCGAGCGCGCACCTGCGCATCGCCGGCGTGCCCGTGACGGTGGACGCGACGCCGGTCGTCTATCGGTTCGCGGATCCCGCGCGTGGCGAACAGCGTCGTCCCGTTGCCGCGGTGCCTGGCGTGAATGTGCTGTTCGACGACGAAGTGGAATACGCACGGGCCGGCGTGCCGTTCGAGCGGACGTACAACGTGCGCCTGCACAATTCGAGTGTCGCCGCGCGCGGTGTCACGGTGGAGCTCACCGTGCCCAGGGGACTGAAGCTGGATTCGCTCGTGCGTCGCGCCGCCATCGAGCCGTTCGGCAACGCGGTGCTCGCATTCCACGTGCGTGGTACGCTGCCCGCCGGTCGCCACCTCGTGAGCGCGGTTGCCACGAGCGGTGACGACAAGTTCATCTCCGGCTACGTGCCCATCCGCTATGACCACATCAAGCCGCTGAGGTTCTATCGCGCAGCGAGTGTGGAGATCGAGGCGGTGAATGCGGTGTTGCCGGCGAAGACCACGGTCGCGTACATCCGCGGCGTCGGCGATAACGTCGCCACGATGCTCGGCCAGCTTGGCCTCAAGGTGACCCTCGTGACGCCCGAGGAGCTCGCCGACGCCGACCTCTCGAAGTTCGGGGCGGTCGTCGTTGGACCACGCGCATTCGCGGCGAATCCGTCACTGGTGACGAACGCGCGCCGTCTACAGGACTTTGCACGCACCGGGGGAACGGTCGTCGTGCAGTACGGCCAGAACGAGATCGAGACGCCCGGGATACTCCCATATCCGGTCGCGCTCCGGCGCCAGGGCCCGGCGGAGCGCGTGACGGACGAGAACGCGCCCGTCACCCTGCTGACACCGAACGCGAGGCTGTTGTCGAACCCGAACAAGATCGGGACGAACGACTTCTCCGGTTGGGTGCAGGAGCGGTCGACGTACATGCCGACGACCGCCGATCCGCACTATCAGCGCGTGCTCGAGATGCATGATCCGAGTGAGCCGGCGAACGAGAACGCGGTGCTCGTCGCGCCGGTCGGCAAAGGCGCCTACGTGTATTCGACGCTGGCGCTGTTCAGGCAGTTGCCATCCGGCGTGCCGGGTGCAGCGAGGATCTTCCTGAACCTGATCGCCGCCGACGGAAAGGCGCCGCCGACGACGGTGCCCTGACCGCGCAGGCCGTCACGTCGAGCCGGCGGCAGAGATCTATCGTGGCCCATTCCGTCTGCGGAGGGCCAGTAGTGCTTCGAGCTCCACGAGGTGCTCGATGTCTCGCTTCCGTCGCACCGCCTTCTTCGATGCGATGAGCGCCTCGAGTGTCAGCACCCGGAATTCCGTCGCGCCGACGAGAGCCACCTCCGATGCGGCGAACGCCTTTGCGTAGTTTCCCACGCCGGGTACTTCATCCAGCAGGTCAATGGCGCCCATCGTCGTGGTGAGCGTCAACATGGGCGTGGTGCGAAAGGTCCTCATGTCGAGGATGAAGGGCAGGCCCGGTTCGACGCCGCGAAGATACGCGCGCCACTCGATGAGCAACTGGATCAAGGACTCGACGCTGTCCGGCGCCGTGTCGTAGCAGAGATCGATGTCGTTGGTGAAGCGCGCAGAGCCATGGACCGTCGCCGCGACGCCGCCGATCACGACGAAGCGAATACCCCGCGCCGTCAACGAATCGAGTATGGTCTCGAACACCGCTAGCTCGCTCCTGACGGCGACCGGCGCACATTCCGCGCAAACGCGGCCATCGTGTCGAGCTGTCGCATCCGTTGCTCCACAGTCTTTCCGAGATTGTCCGCGAGGAGACTCAAGTCGATTCCCCATTCTTCTGCAACGCGGAGCGCATCCCGGCGGCGTGTGCGGGGACGTCCTCGCCGCAACGGCTCGACGCTGGTCCGTAACAGCGAGAGACGGACGTTGAACGACGAGAGTATGCGCCGAACGTCGACTTGAATGGCAACATCAGGGTCGTCCGCGGGAATGACGACGGGCGCTATACCTCCGTCGTATGCACGCAGCGCCTGCTCAGCCTGCGCAAACGCAATGATCACAGTCGCGCCGGACGACTTCTGGATTGCCTTCGTGACCCTGAGCCGCCGTGCGAGCGCGATTGAATACCTCGCCGGCCGATGCAGCGCGGCGAGCGTGTTCAGCACCCATTTCGCGTCCACCTGGACGAGGAACGCGAGTTCGGCAAGTGTCATATAATAAGTCTACTAACCAGACATAATTATGCCAAACGTCGACCCGTGCTCCAGAGCACGCCACCCGCGATGGCATGGACGCTCCCGCCGCCGCCGTCCGCTGCGTACATTCGCCGACCATGACCAACCCAGCACCCACCGAGCCCGAAGCCGGGCCAAGCCGCTTCAAGCAAACGCTCGTGCGCGTGATGGCCGTGCAGGTCGTGACGCTCATCGCGCTCTGGCTGCTCCAGCGGTACTTCACCCCCTGACGCGAACATGCACTGGGTAAACTGGGCCATCGTCATCCTCTGGCTCGCGTACGTCGCCATCGACGGACTGCGCCGGGCGAAGGGCACGAAGAACATCGACGGCTATTTCCTCGCGAGCCGCAGCCTGCCATGGTGGGCCGTGGGACTCTCCGTCATGGCGACGCAGCTCTCCGCCGTGACGATGATCGGCACCACGGGCCAGGGCGCTGTCGACGGCATGCGCTTCGTGCAGTTCTACTTCGGACTGCCCATCGCCATGGTCATTCTCGGCGTCACGATCGTGCCGTTCCTGCATGGCGCCAAGGTTTTCACCGCATATGAGTTCCTCGAGCGCCGGTTCGATGCGAAGACGCGATCGCTCACGGCGTTTCTCTTCCTGCTCTCGCGCGGGATGTCGTGCGGGACGATCCTCGCAGCACCGGCCATCGTCTTCTCCGCCATCTTCGGATGGCCGCTGGCGTGGAGCGTCGCGCTCATGGGCATCCCCACCGTGCTGTACACGATGATCGGCGGGGTGCAGGCCGTCACGTGGGCGGACGTCAAGCAGATGGTGCTCATCGTCGTCGCGATCACCGCGATGGTGACGGTGCTGCTCATCCGCATTCCCGTGTCGCCAGGCGCCGCGTTGCACATCGCCGGTGCTGCGGGCCGAGTGCGCGCGTTCGACTTCTCGTTCAGCCTGACGAATACGTACACGTTCTGGTCCGGGATCATCGGCGGCACGTTCCTGATGCTGTCGTACTTCGGCACGGACCAGAGCCAGGTGCAGCGCTATCTCACCGCCCGCTCGGTGGACGAAGCGCGCAGCTCGCTGCTGATCAGCGCGTACTGGAAGATCCCCCTTCAAGCGATGATCCTGCTCATCGGCGTGCTGGTGTTCGTGTTCTACCAGTTCCAGGCGCCGCCGCTGCTGTTCAATCCATCACACGAGCGGAGTGTGCGCGAAGCACAGCCGACGCAGTTCGCGGCGCTCGAAGCGCGTTACGGTGCAGCATTGGCCGAGCGGCAGACGGCGGCGCGGGCCGTCGCGAGCTCCACGGATGCGGGCGACGACGCCGAACGCGCCGCCGGCGCCGTGTTCCGCTCGCGCGACTCGGTGGTGACGACGGTGCGCAACGATGCGCTCGACCTCGCGAGCAAGACGACGGGCCAGCCGTCGAAGGACGTGAACTACATCATTCCGCGCTTCGTCATCGAGCAGATGCCGCTCGGTCTCGCCGGGCTGTTCATCGCCGGCGTCATGGCCGCGGCGATGTCGGCGATTGCGGCCGAGCTCAACTCGCTCGCGACGGCGACGGTGATCGATTTCTATCGGCGGTGGGTGCGTCCCGAGGCGAGCGACACGCACTTCCTGAATGTGTCCAAGGGCGCGACTGCATTCTGGGGTCTCTTCGCGTGCGTGGTCGCGGGCTATGCCGGAACGCTCGGCTCGCTCATCGAAGTCGTGAACCGCTTCGGCTCGTTCTTCTATGGTTCGATACTCGGCGTCTTCCTGCTCGCGATGATTCCATCGGCGCGTGCGCTCGGCGCGTTCGTCGGGTTGATCGCCGGGATGTCAGCCGTGGCGTGGGTGAACTTCGGTGCGCCGCAGGTGTCGTTCCTGTGGCACAACGTCGTTGGCGCCGTGACGGTTGTGGTAGTTGGCCTGGCGGTGGGGATGTTCGGCAGCGCCGCGAACCAAACAGGCCCGCGGTAGATTTGTTCACGTGAACACTGACCTGCCGAACTGGGTGAAGGAGCGCCGCAAGCCGCGCGTCGTCATCATCGGCGGCGGCTTCGGCGGACTGTATGCGGCGCGCAGCTTCAAGCGCGACAACGTCGACCTCCTCGTACTCGACCGCACGAATCACCATCTCTTCCAGCCGCTGCTCTATCAGGTCGCAACGGCAACGCTCGCTGCCACCGACATCACGGCGCCGATCCGCTGGTTGCTGCGAAAGCAGACGAACACCACGGTGCTGATGACGGAGGTCGAGCGCGTGGATCCCGAGCGGCGCGTCGTGATCGCGGAGAAGGGCGCGAAGGAGTTTCCCTACGACTTCCTCATCGTCGCAGCGGGAGCGCAGCACGCGTATTTCAGTCATCCGGAGTGGGAGAGCACGGCGCCCGGCCTCAAGAGCATCGACGATGCCCTCGAGCTGCGTCGCCGCATCCTGTCGGCGTTCGAGCGCGCCGAATTGACCGACGATCCCGATGAGCGGCGCGCGTGGCTCACCTTCGTCATCGTCGGTGGCGGACCGACGGGCGTCGAGCTCGCCGGCATGCTGCCGACGATCGCCAAGCATGCGCTGCCCCGCGACTACCGTCGCATCTCGCATGACCACGTCCGCGTCCTGTTGCTCGAGGGAGGCGCGCGAATTCTGTCGAGCTATCCCGAGCCGCTCTCCGAGCACGCGCGCAACGATCTCATTTCGCTCGGCGTCGACGTCCGGCTCGGCTCGCTGGTGACGAGCATCGCGCCTGGCGAAGTGCGCCTGAGCGGCGACGAAGTGCTTCGCTCACACACCGTCGTCTGGGCAGCCGGCAATGCCGCCTCGCCGCTTGGCGCGTCGCTTGGCGCGCCGATCGACAAGGTGGGTCGTGTGCTCGTGGCGCCCGACCTCAGCATCCCGGCCCATCCTGAGATCTTCGCCATCGGCGATCTCGTCTCCATCACCACGGAAGGCAAGGCTGTTCCCGGTGTCGCGCCCGCAGCGATGCAGATGGGACCGCACGCCGCGCGCAATGTTCGCCGAACGATCGAGGGGCGCGAACGTCTGCCCTTCCGCTATCGCAACAAGGGCGACCTCGCGACCATCGGGCGGCATCGAGCCATCGCGGATTTCGGCTTCATGCAGGTCACCGGCGGACTGGCGTGGTGGTTCTGGCTGTTGGTGCACATCATGTATCTCGCGGGCTTCCGCAATCGGTTCAGCGTATTGCTCGAGTGGGGCTACTCGTACTTTACGTACGAGAGGGGCGCGCGACTCATCTCCGGGAGACAGTAGGTCATCAGGGGCGCTCGCTTCGCTCACTTACGGCAAGAGCCTGCATCTGGCGATGCCGCCCCGGGAGGCCGCGGAGCGGCCGCCCCTTCTCCTGAATCCACCCCGGCGCGAAGTTAGACCTCGATGCTGACCTCCGCCGCGAATGACGTTCCCGATGCCACCGGCGCCGAGCTGGCTCGCCTCGATGCCTTGCTCGAAGCGATGCCGCTTGCCGTCGCCGTGTTCGATGGCTCGTTGGCACTCGTGGCGACGAACGCACGCTATCGCGATCTCACGGGACTCGACACGGCGCAGGCGGGCGGCCGCTCGATCTACGATGCGTTCCCGAACGCACTCGCCGACCTGACGGAGCAGGTGGACATCGCCGCGGGCGGTGTGCCGGTCGTCTCGGTGCGCGTGCCCTTTCAGCATCGCGGTGGCCGGCGGCTCGTCGAGGCGACGTTCGTCCCGCTCATCGACGCGCGCGGTGGACGCGGCGTGCTCTTTGGCGGCAGCGACGTCACCGAGCGCGAAGAGCTGCGTGAAGATCTCGCACGCAGCGTGGCCCAGCTCGAATCGATCTTCGACGTGCTCCCCGACTCCGTGCGGGTGGTCGATGCCGACGGCAGCACCGTGCGCACGAATGCACAGGCCCAGCTCGAGCACGCGCCGGCGCGGCCGGAGACGCTTCGCGAGCTATGGCAGCTCGATCGCCCGCGCACGCTGGGCGGCACGACACTGTTCGTGCACGAACATCCCACGGCGCGCGCACTCCGCGGCGAGCGCGTACGCGGCGAGACCCTCGAAGTCCGGCGAGGGATCGGCGGAAAACCGGCGGTCATCGAGGTCAACTCGAATCCCCTGTACGATCCGCACCGTCGCGTGCGTGGCGCAGTCACCGTCGAGCGGGATGTCACCGAGCGCACGCGCCTGGAGCAGCAGGTGCGCACGGAGGCCGATCGTCTCGAGCGGATGGTCGAAGAGCGCACCGGCGAACTGTTGGCGCTCCAGGAGGCCGCCTCGCGCGACAGGCGTCTTGCCGCGGTTGGCCAGCTGGCCGCCGGCGTGATGCACGACGTGAACAACGCGCTCAATCCAATCATGGCCGCGGCGTATCTCCTGGAGATGAACGCCGAAAATCCGGTGGCAGTCCGCGATTACGCGGTGCGCATCGCCCGTGCGGCCGAGACCGGCGCAGCCACCGCTGCGCGCGTTGGACGATTCATTCGCCAGGAACCGCTGCTCGGATCGCGCGAAGAGTCGGTCGACCTGTCGGTGATGGTGGAAGAGGTGGTCGCGATGACTCGGCCGCTGTGGCAGGAGCGGGCCAAGGGCGGCATCGTCAAACTGGAGCAGACGCTCGCACCCAAGGCGATGGTGCGCGGGATCGCCGGCGAGCTACGCGAAGCGCTGCTCAACCTCGTCCAGAACGCGCTCGACGCCATGGCGGGCGGTGGAACGCTGCGTATCCGAACGATGGCCGAGCCGAGCGAGGTGAGCGTCGCAGTCAGCGATACGGGGATCGGCATGTCGGCGGAGGTGCGCGAACGCGCCTTCGAGCCGTTCTTCACCACGAAGGGGGTAAACGGCACCGGACTCGGCCTCGCCGAGGTGTACGGAATTGCGCGGCGGCATCGCGGCCGAGCGGAGATCGAATCGATGCCGGGTGAGGGGACGACGGTGCGATTGGTCTTTCCGGCTGGTGCGGCGGAGCGGGCCCCGGTGGCGGAGGTTCCGCGTCGTCCGCGTCAGGTGCGCCGAATTCTGTTGGTCGAAGATCACACGGACAGCCGGGAGTTCATGCAAGCGCTCCTGGAGAGTGATGGGCATATAGTTCGTTCAGTACGCAATTTGGACGAGGCGCGGGAACTGTTGGAGGATGATAGCTTTGCACTCGATGTCCTCGTCACGGACATCGGCTTGCCGGACGGCAGTGGATGGGATCTGGTAGCGTTTGCGCGCGAGCGCCGGCCGGCGTTGCGCATTGGGGTGGTGACGGGCTGGGAGCCACGAAACGAGCAGGACCCGGCGTGTGATTTCACGCTTCGGAAACCGGTGGGTGCAGCCGATTTTCTCGCGGAGATTGCGGGACCGGCGTGACGCATTCCAGATTGAAGTTCCCCCGGTACACATCTATCTCGAACTGAAATGGCCGATTCGGGCTCCATTCGCATTCTGATCGCGGAAGACGACGACAACGCGCGCGCGCTGCTCGTCGAATTGCTCAATACGATGGGTCACGTCGTCGTCGCGGAGGTGAACGGCGGACGTGAAGCGATCGAGCGGGCAAAAGACGTCGTTCCGGACGTCGTGCTGCTCGACGTGCACATGCCGGACGGTTCGGGCATCGAGGCGGCAGAGCAGATTGCCGCGCAGGTACCTGGCGTGGCAGTCGTGCTCTTCAGCGGCGACGAGTCGCTCGTGCTTTCGGAACGCGACGTTGCCGCGACGTCGGCGATCGCATTCCTGCCGAAGCCGACGCCGCCGCGCGTGCTCGACTCGACGCTGCGGCTCGCGGTGTCACGGGCGCGCGAGTTCGCGGTCGCGAAGAAGGACGCGCAGGCCGCACGTGGCGCGCTCGAGAATCGCAAGACGATCGAGCGGGCGAAGGGAATCCTCATGCGTCGCACGGGGTCGTCCGAGCAGGAGGCGTACCGCATCCTTCAGCGGACGTCGCAGGATCGTTCGGTGCCGATGGTGGAAATTGCGCGAGCGGTGCTGGCGTCTGAACCGGGCTTCCAGGAGAACGCGAAAGACGCGGGCTGAGTTGCCCAGTCGTGTGTCGAAAAGGGGCAGGACGCGTGACTGCGTTGCTGCCCTTCTTCGTTTGTCGTCGAGGGCTGACGACCGCGCGTGCACTCAACGCCGCGCCCGAAGAACGCGCTACCTACGCGGCAGCGACCTTCGGTTTCACATACGCGTCCATGTCCATGCCCAAATAGATCGTGAACACCACCAGCGTCGCCGAGAGGAGAAATGGCGCCTCGAGGTGCCAATCGAACATGAGACCAAAGATGATGGGGAAGATCACGCGCGCCGCGCCGCCGAACGTCTGCTGCACGCCCATGTACAGCCCGCGCTCACGGCTCGAGATCACGCGGGATAGCAACGCCGTCACACACGGAAACGTGAACGCAGTGCCCAGCGGCAGCAGCGCCACCGCCAGTGCGAGTGGCAGGTAGGGCAGCAACGCCACTGCACTCGGCGGCAGCGCACCGCCGAGCATGGCGGCCACCGCCGCGGGATCGGAGAGGGGGCGGATGAACGCCATCGACGCGATGCCGAGAGCCATCAGCGCCGAGCCGATGCGCGAGAGCCTCGCCTCGCCGAAACGATCCACCATGCGGCCGAGGATCAGCGTGCGCGTCAGCACGCTCAGGCCGCCCATGTAGGCGAAGAAGAAGCCGATCGTCTTTTCCGTCACGGCGAATCGCGCCGAGAGATACAGCGCGAGCATCGACGTCACGCCCTGAAAGGCGCCCATCGCGATGGCGTAGATCCAGATCAGCCGCGAGGCCGGTTCGCTGGAGTGCGTCACCACCTGGAGCACCGCGTCCTTCAGCTTCGTGCGCTCACCGGTGCCCGCCTTCGATTCGGCCGCTTCATGCGGGTCGCGCGACTCCACCAGGTAGCGCGCCGCGAAGGCGATGTTCATGACGCAGAGTCCGGCCGCGAAGAGGCCCGGTCCGCGATGGCCCCACGCGGCGGCAGTCAGGGAGCCGAGCACCGGGCCAATCGCGACCCCCGCATTCGTCGCGGCGGAGAGCCAGCCAAGGGCTTTCGTGCGCTCTTCCGGTGCCGTCGAGTCGGCAACGTAGGCTTGAATGACGCTCACCGTGCCACCGCCCGCGCCCTGCACGAGCCGCGAGAGGAACAGCATCGCCAGCGCAAGCGATCCCATGTCGAGCGCGAAGCCGAAAATGACGTACGCGATCGCTGACGCCGCGAGCCCCACGATGAGTGCGGGTCGTCGCCCGTACGCGTCGGAGAACTTCCCCCACATGGGCGCCGTGAGCAGCTGCGCCACCGCGAACGAGCTCACGAGCATGCCGACGACGAGCCCGCCCTCGCCGAGTCGCTGCGCGTAGAAGGGCAGGATGGGAATCACCATCAATAGCCCAAGCATGTCCACGAAGGCCGTGATCATGAGGATCCACAGCTTGCCCTTCGTGGTCTTTTCCGGTGCCGTCATCGCACGACGTCCAGTTTCATTCCGCGGTGGTCCGGCCAAGAGCAGCGGGAGGCACAGCACGTCCGACAAGGCCGGCGAGCGCGATGATCGTGAGTACGTACGGAATCATCTCGATGAACTGCGAGGGAATCGCGTGCGTTCCCTGCAGCTGGATCTGCAGCGTCTCCGCCGCGGCGAAAAGGAGGCATGCGAGGCCGGCCCAGATGGGATTCCACTTGCCGAAGATGATCGCGGCGAGCGCGATGAAGCCGCGCCCCGCGGTCATGCCGTCGGTGAACTGGTGCTGGTCGAGCGCGAGGTACGCACCGCCGAGTCCAGCGATCATGCCGCTGAGCAGCACGGCGATGTAGCGCACCTTCGTCACCGGCACACCGACGGACGCGGCAGCGGCAGGATGCTCACCGACAGCGCGGACGCGCAGCCCATACGGCGTGCGATACATGACCCACGTCACCACCGGAATGATGATCACGCCAATCCAGACGAGCGGATTCTGCGCGAGCGCAACGAATCCCGTTCCGCTTCCCTCGAATCCCGGCACGCGCGGCGAGTTCGATGAACTGTCGAAGAACAGGCGAAGGAAGAATCGCGTCAGCCCGATCGCAAGGAGGTTGATCGCGATGCCGACCACCACCTGATCCGCCTTGAAGCGAATGGCGCTCGACGCATACAACATCGCGAGCGCACCGCCGACGACCATCGCCGCCAGCACGCCGACCCACGGAGCGCCGGCGGCGTAGCTACCCACCGCGGCACCGAACGCGCCGCCGAGCATGTAGCCCTCGAGCGTCAGCGCAATGAGTCCCGCCTTCTCGCTCAGCACACCGCCAGCGGCAGCGAGCAGGTAGGGCACGGCGATGCGCAGCGTCTGCGCGACGAAATCCATCGCGTTCATGAGTCCGTGCTCCGGCGCGCACGCAACAGACGGCGCACTTCAGGTACCGAGGTGGAGACGGCGAGAATGACGACGGCCTGCAGCACGTCGACCATCTGCTTGGGAACGAGCGCGTTCACGGCGAGTCCGCCCTGCGACAGGGTGGCGAAGAGCAGCGCCGCGAGCACGATGCCCAGGGGATGATTGCGGCCCACCAGCGCGACGGCGATGCCAAGGAAGCCGGCGCCGGTGGCGAACCCCTCCTCATAGTAGTGCTTGTAGCCGAGCACGTAGTTCAGTCCACCGATGCCGGCGATGGCGCCCGACACGGCGAGCGCACGCCACGTCACGCCGGCGACGCTCACACCGGCGTACTCCGCCGCGCGTGGCTGAAGCCCAACCGCTCGCAACTCGAAGCCGCGGCGCGTGCGGAACAGGTACCATCCAAGCACGATTGCCGCGAGGATGGCAAGAAGGATCGTCGCATTCGCCGCCGAGCCATGAAACGGCTCGAAGAAATCACCGAGACGAGGCAGGGCGCCGCTCTTGAGCTCCGGCGTGTGCAGCGTGTCCGGGACGTGCACCTTCTCGCTGGTGAGGTAATTCAACAGCGCAAGCACGACGAAGTTGAGCATGATCGTCACGATCACTTCGTGCGCGCCGAACTTCGCCTTGAGCACGCCCGGCACTGCGCCGACGATGCCGCCACCGAAACCGGCGGCAAGCACATAGAGCGGCAGGCAGAGCAAGGCCGGGATGCCCGCCGGCAGAAGCAGACCCACAAGGGCCGCGCAAAATCCACCGGCCGCCAACTGACTCTCCGCGCCGATGTTGAACAGGCCGGCGCGGAGTCCGAGGCCGACGGCGAGTCCCGTGAACGTGAGCGTCGTCGCCTTGTAGAGCACCTGGCCGAAGCCGTACGCGTTGCCCCACGTGCCCTCGAGCAGAAGCTTGTAGACCGCACCTGGCGACTGTCCGAACGAGAGAATGAGCAGGTCGCCGACGACGGCGGCAAGCAGGAGGGCGACGAACGGCGGAAGAATCGCTTCTTCGATGACGGCTTTCCGGTTCATGCCGCGTACTCCCCGGTCGCGCCGGTCATGTAACCGCCCAGCGTGTCCGGTGTAGCCTCGGCGCGCGGCAGCACGGCGACGAACCGTCCGCCATACATCACCGCCACGCGGTCGGCGAGCGCGAGCACTTCGGCGAGATCGGCCGAGACGAGCAGGATTGCCTTGCCCTGATCACGCGCTTCGCGCAATCGCGTGTGAATGAACTCGATGGCGCCGACGTCCACGCCGCGTGTGGGCTGAGCGGCAAGCAGCACCTTGAAGTCGCGCGCCATCTCGCGTGCCACGACGATCTTCTGCTGGTTGCCGCCCGAGAGCGCGCGGGCGGGGAGCATCGGGTCGTTCGGGCGGATGTCGTACCGCTCGATGAGCTGGCGCGCGTTCGCCATCACGCGCTCCGTGTCGAGCGTCATGCCCTTCACGAAGCGGTGCTGCTGCCCGAGGATGAGATTGTCAGCGACGCTGTAGTCGAGCACAAGACCGCGCTCGTGGCGGTCTTTGGGAATGTGCGAGAGGCCGGCATCGCCGCGCTCGCGCACCGTGCAATCGGACAAGTCGCGCCCGCCGAACATGATGCTGCCATGCGAGATGCACAGTCCGGCGATGGCTTCGACGAGCTCTGTCTGGCCGTTGCCCTCCACGCCGGCGATGCCAAGGATCTCGCCCGGTGCGATGCTGAAGGTGACGCCGTTCACCGTCGAGTGCCGGCGGTTGCTCGACACCGTGAGGTCGCGGATGTCGAGCAGCGGCACCGACGACAGGATGCTCGACACGCTGCCGCCGACATAGTCCGCGTCGAGCGCGAGGGCGACTTCGCGCCCGACCATGGCGCGGGCGATCGACTGCGGCGTGGCGCCGGCGCTGGCCATGCGCGTCACCGTCACGCCCTGGCGCATGACGGTGATGGTGTCCGACACCTCGATCACTTCGTCGAGCTTGTGCGTGATGAGCACGACCGTACCGCCCGCAGCCTGCAGCGAGCGAAGCACCGCCCACAGCTCGCGCACTTCGGGCGGCGAGAGGACGGCGGTCGGTTCGTCGAGAATCAGGATCTTTGCACCCCGATAGAGCGTCTTGAGGATCTCGACCCGCTGCGCCTCGCCGACGGACAGGTCGGCGACGAGCCGTCCCGGCGGCACGGCGAGTCCCGTTCGCGCACTGAGATCGCGGACCGCCTGTTCGGCGGCGGCGCGATCGAGCACCGGACCCTTGGTGATCTCCGAGCCCAGCACCACGTTCTCGGCCACCGTCAATGTGGGTACGAGCATGAAGTGCTGGTGCACCATGCCTACGCCCGCGGCGATCGCTTCCGGCGTCGACCAGCCGGTGACGTCGCGGCCGTTGACTTCCATGGTGCCGGCGTTCGGCGCGTAGAGGCCGGCGAGGATGCGCATGAGCGTCGACTTGCCGGCGCCGTTTTCGCCGACGAGTGCGTGAATCTCGCCGGTGGCCACTTCGAGATCCGCGCCGCGGTTGGCGCGCACGGGTCCGAAATTCTTTTCGATTCCGGAAAGCCGGATGGCGGGAGGCGTCATGGCCGAGTGCTTGGCACGACGATGCGTCCGGCGATGATCTCCTGCTTCAGCGCTTCGACCCGCGTGCGGACGTCGGCGGGAATCAGCTTCTCGTTGTTCGCGTCGTACACGTAACCCACGCCATCCTCGGCGAGACCGTACTGGTAGATGCCACCCTTGAAGCGATTCTCCTTCACACGCTTGATGGCGTCGTACACGGCGTTGTCGACGCGTTTCACCATGCTCGTGAGCACGAAGCCGGGCGCCTCGTTGTACTGATCGGCGTCGACGCCGATGGCCATCTTGTTCGTCTGGCGCGCGGCCTCGAAGACGCCCAGGCCGGTCGAGCCGGAGGCGTGGAAGATGACGTTCACGCCCTGCTGGTACTGGTTGAGCGCGAGCTCCTTGCCCTTGCCCGGATTGCGAAACGCCTCGGGCGTGACGCCCGCGTATTGCACGAGCACTTCACAGTCGGGGCACACCGCCTTCACACCGGCGGTGTAGCCCATCTCGAACTTGTGGATGAGTGGGAAGTTCATGCCGCCGACGAACCCCACCTTCTTCGACTTGCCGACGAGCGCCGCAATGGCGCCGACGAGAAAGGAACCCTGCTCCTCGCGAAACTTGAGCGCGGCGAGGTTGTCGGGCGGCGGGATGACCTTGCCCTCCTTGTCGGTGGAGAGCGAGTAGTCCACGCCGGCGAAGTTCGTCTTCGGGTATTCTCTGGCGAGCTGCGTGAGGTCGTCGGTGAAGATGAAGCCGACGCCGATGACGATGTCCATTCCTTCGGCGGCGAGGAGACGAAGGCCGGCTTCGCGATCGCTGCCTTCGCCGGGCTCGATGAAGCGGACGCGCACGCCCAGCTCCTTTTCGGCGCGCTCGGCGCCGATGTACGCGCCGTCGTTGAACGACTTGTCGCCCCGGCCGCCCATGTCGAACACGATGCCGACGTCGACCGCGTCGCCGACGGGTGGCTTGGCGGCTCCGGCAGGAATGACGAAAAGAAGGGCAACGTGGACCGCCAACAAGGCGACCACGAGAATGAGCAGCTTCCGCATGATGCGGAAAAGTCGTGTGCGGGAATGAATGGGGCAAGAACGGACGGCGGTCATCCTCTATATTCAACGCCATGCCCGATCGCATTCGCACGAGGTTCCTCGTCATCGGCAGCGGCGTCGCTGGCCTGCATACCGCGTGGCGCGCGTCGCAGCATGGCGACGTGTTGCTCCTGACGAAACGTTCGCTGTTCGACAGCGCGACCGCCTATGCACAGGGCGGCATCGCGGCGGCGCTGGGCGCTGGCGACTCGCCGAAGCTGCATCGTCGGGACACGCTCGCGGCGGGTGCGGCGCTCTGCGATGCCGCTGCCGTGCAGGTGCTCGTCGAGGAAGGTCCGGCGCGCGTGCGGGAGCTGCAGACGGCCGGTGCGGAGTTCGACCTCGATCCCAAGGGCGAGCTGATGCTCGGGCGCGAGGCCGCACATTCCACGAATCGCATCGTGCACGCGCACGGCGACCAGACCGGCGCGGAGGTCGCGCGCACGCTGATCGCGCGCGTTCGCAAGAGCAAGCGGGTCACGGTGCTGGAGCGCACGCGCGTGCTGGACCTGATCGTGTCGCGCGGCGCATGCGTGGGCGTGCGGGCGAGCGTGGCGGGGCGGGCGGTGGAAATCATCGCCGACGCGTGTGTGCTCGCGACTGGGGGGTGCGGTCAGGTGTATCGCTACACGACGAATCCCGAGGTCGCCACGGGCGACGGCTACGCCATCGCGCATCGTGCCGGCGTGACGCTCGCCGACATGGAGTTCGTGCAGTTCCACCCCACGGCGCTCGACACGCCCGAGAATCCGCTGGCACTCATCAGCGAAGCGGTGCGCGGTGAGGGCGCGATTCTCGTCAACGAGCGCGGTGTGCGCTTCATGCAACGGGTGCATGCCGACGCGGAGCTCGCGCCGCGGGACGTCGTGGCGCGCGCGATCTTTCGCGAGCAGAAGCGCCATCGCGTCTATCTCGATGCGCGCAAGCTCGGGCGCGGCTTCGCCAAGCGCTTTCCCGGTATCTTCGCACTGTGTGCTGCACGGGGTATCGACCCTCGCAAGGACCTGATTCCCGTCACGCCGGCGGCGCACTACATGATGGGGGGCGTGGTGACGGACTTGAGTGGACGGTCCAGCATGCCGAGACTATATGCGGTAGGCGAGGTGGCCCGCACCGGGGTGCATGGCGCGAACCGGCTGGCCTCGAACTCGCTACTCGAAGGACTCGTCTTCGCCGAGCGCGTCGCGCGCGACCTGGCCGGCGTGGCGTTGCTGAAGAAGGCGCCCGCGGTGAAGAAGTGGACGGTTCCGAAGCTGACCGACCGCGGTGCGGCACAGGTGGCCGCGGATCGTGTGCGCGAAGTGATGTGGCAGAACGCCGGCATCTCGCGCGTGGCCAAGGGGCTGCGTGCGGCGACGCTGGAGCTGGCGGAGATCGAGGAGCGGTTGCCCGCGGGCGCCACGGAAGAGCTCAACCTCGTGCAGACGGCGCAGCGAATCGTCGAAGGGGCGATGCGGCGGAAGGAATCACGCGGCGGTCACTATCGCAGTGATTTTCCGCGGTCGAAGAGTACGTGGCGCGGACGACATATCGAGCTGTAGACAACTCACACGAACGGAACGCAGACATGAACATCATCGTTGCAGATGACGACAAGGTCCTCTCGAAGATGATCTGTGGGATCCTGAACGAGAGCGGGCACATCACGGTCCCGGCCTACGACGCCATGCAGGTGATGATGTTCGTCATGAAGCAGCCGCCCGACCTCGTCATACTCGACATCAACATGCCGGGCGGCACCGGCGTGGACGCACTGCGCAAGCTCAAGATGTCGAACAAGACCAAGGGCGTGCCGGTGATCATCATCACCGGCAGCACCGACCAGAAGCTTCCCGACGAAGTGTTGAAGCTGGGCGCCAAGGTATTCCTGGCAAAGCCCGTCGAGCCCGACGTGCTGCTCAAGGCCGTGCGCGACGCCGTCACCTGAGCTACGCGGCCGCCGCCAGTGCGGACGTGCAGAACGCGCACCTGGTGGCACCCACCGGAACGGCGGACAGGCAGTGCGGGCACATCGACGTCTTCGGCACTTCCACCGGCGGTGGTCCCTTGAGCTTGTTGACCTGCCGCACGAGCAGGAACACGGCGAACGCGACGAAGATGAAGTCGACGATCGTATTGATGAAGAGGCCGTAGTTGATCGTCGCCGCGCCGGCCGCCTTCGCCTCCGCCAGCGTCGCGTAGCCCTTGCCGGAGAGGTCGATGAACAGGCTCTTCATGTCCACCTTGCCGAGCAGCAGGCCGATGGGCGGCATGAGGACGTCTTCGACGAATGACGTGACGATTTTCCCGAACGCCGCGCCGATGACCAGTGCCACCGCGAGGTCGAGCACGTTGCCGCGCATCGCGAACGCCTTGAACTCTTTCAACATCGTAGTCGTGGACAGGGTGAGAGGCCCGCATGAGCGGCTTTCCTTGCGCAACGCACGGAGCGCAGGCTCACGGGCCGACATGATTCTGCGGACGCGGCCGTCACGAGGCAAGCACTGCCTGACAATGGGCGCAGCGGTCGATTAGCTTGTCCACATGGGAATGAGCGACGCCGCGGTCCGCTCCCGCGAGGAACTGATCGCCGAGCTGCAAGGGGAGATCAAGACGCTCGCTCGCGAGCAGAACGCCGTGATCCTGGCGCACAATTACGAGCGCCCCGAGGTCCAGGACGTGGCCGATTACGTCGGCGACTCGCTCGGCCTCTCGCGGGAAGCCGCCAAGACGGAAGCGGACGTCATCGTCTTCTGCGGCGTGCACTTCATGGCCGAGACCGCTGCCGTCCTCTCACCACAGAAGACCGTCCTGCTGCCCGACCTTGCCGCCGGCTGTTCGCTCGCCTCCATGATCGATGCCGAGCAACTCCGCGCGTGGAAAGCGGAGTATCCCGGCGCCGTCGTCGTGTCGTACGTCAACACGACAGCCGAGGTGAAGGCCGAGAGCGACTATTGCTGCACATCGGGCAATGCGGTCGAGGTCGTGAACGCCATCCCCGCCGACACCGAGATCCTCTTCTGCCCGGACATGTTCCTCGGCGCACACGTCAAGCGCCTGAGTGGTCGGAAGAACATGCATATCTGGATGGGCGAGTGCCACGTGCACGCGGGCATCGACCCGGAGCACATCCGGTTGCAGCGTTCGCTGCATCCTGAAGCCGAGTTCCTCATCCATCCCGAGTGCGGTTGTTCGACGAGCGTGCTCGAGGCGATGAGCGCCGGCGAAGTGGACCCGGCCGGTGTGCAGATCCTGTCGACGGAAGGGATGATCAAGCGTCCGGCGATCTCGGAAGCCGACGAGTTCATCGTCGCGACGGAGGTCGGTATCCTGCATCGCCTGCGGCGCGAGAATCCGGCGAAGCGATTCTTCGCCGCGAATGAGAAGGCGTCGTGCGCGTACATGAAGGTCACGACGTTGCCCAAGGTGAAGCGCGCGCTCCAGCGACTGGAGCATCGCATCACCGTTCCGAAGGACATCGCCGATCGCGCGCGGCTGGCGATCGAGCGCATGATCGCCATCGGCGGGCAGCATCCGCTGAGTCCAGTGCCCCAGGCGACGATCGACCCGGGCGAGTGACCTCGGCCCGGACGCACGACCTGCCACACGGAGTCTCTCATGGCATTGGAGCACCGCGGATCCGAGCGCATCCGAGCGCATCAGCGCGCCGCGCACCATCACGCCACTCAGCACGCCCGCGATGACGAGCGTCGGTGAAGGAATGCTTCGCTTTCCGTATTCCGCGGCGGAGTTGCGCGCCCTGGTCAAGAGCGCGCTCGATGAAGACGGCGCCTTCAACGACCTGACGACGCTTGCGACGGTCGTCTCCGAGCGTCATGCGCGCGGCCGTCTCGTGGCGCGCGCGCCGGGCATGCTCGCCGGCGTCCCGCTCGCACTCGAAGCGTTCCGCATGCTCGATCCGAAGGTGACCATCCGCATCGACAAAGAGGACGGCGCGCGCCTCGCTCCTGGCGACTCGGTGCTCTACCTCTCCGGTCACGCCAGGGCGCTGCTCGCGGCGGAACGCGTGGCGCTCAACTTCCTGCAGCGGCTCTCCGGCGTCGCATCGATCACCGCGCGCTACGTCGACGCCGTGAAGGGAACGGACGCCAAGATCCTCGACACGCGCAAGACGACGCCCGGTTGGCGTCTGCTCGAGAAGTATGCGGTGCGCGCCGGCGGTGGCACCAACCACCGGCTCAACCTGTCCACCGCCGTGATGATCAAGGACAACCACCTCGCCGCCGTCGATGGGGACGTCGCGCTGGCGGTGCGTCGCGCCCGTGACCTCGCGCCTGTGGGCACGAAGGTCGAGGTCGAGTGCGACCGGATCGAGCAGGTCCAGGCCTCCGTGGACGCGAAGGCCGACATCATCATGCTCGACAACATGTCCACGATGCAGATGACCGAGTGCGTGCGGCTCGTGCATGGGCGCGCGATCACGGAGGCGTCGGGCGGCGTGACTCTCGACACCGTGCGCGCCATCGCGGAAACGGGGGTCGACTGGATTTCCGTGGGGGCACTCACGCACTCCGCGCCAGCACTCGATCTCGCGTTGGACTTCGAGTGACCAGTGGGGTGCCGCTGCGATGAATGTCGTGGAGCGAGTGCTGCGCGTACCGCTGCTCGCGAAGCTCGCCGGCGCCAACATCCTGATCGTTCTTGCCGCGCTCGTGGGCGTCGCCATCGAACGGCGGGTGAGCTTCTCGAGCAACGTCGTGCCGATCCTCGGCATCGCACTCGCGGCGAGCCTCGTCGTCAATCTCGTGCTCGTGTACGTCGCGCTGCGGCCGCTCAGTGATCTCGAGCATACGGCGACGCAGCTCGCCGCCGGCGACATGGAGGCGCGTGTACCGGACAGCATCCTCGCCGATCGCGACATGGCGCGCGTCGGCACGATGCTGAACAACCTCCTCGATCGACTGACGGAAGATCGCGCGCGCGAGCGACGCCTCGCCGCGCAGGTGATCAGCGCACAGGACGAGGAGCGCGCGCGCGTCGCCCGCGAGCTGCACGATTCGACGGCGCAGATTCTCACGGCGGTGATGCTGCAACTTGGCGCCGCGGCGCACGAGAGCACGTCCGCCGCGCTCGACGCGCGCATCGCGACGCTGCGTGAACTTGCAGCCGAGGCGCTCGAGGAGGTGCGGTCGC
>JBDSML010000017.1:0-19048 GCA_039915865.1 Gemmatimonadaceae bacterium
CACCATGGCGAGCGACGACATCAGCAGCACGAACGTCGACGCGGACGTGATGGGGATGTTCAGGATCGGCTTGAGGACGGTGGCGCAGACCGGTGGACCGCACACCTCGTGCGGGTACGGTCCGACGACGCTGCGTCCCTTGTAGATCAGGTAGGTCGAGATGAGCGACACGAAGAGCATGCACTCGGAGCCGATGAAGGCCCAGATGGCGATCTTCTTGTTGTCGAGCCCCGTGGAGGTCGGCGGATGTCCACCGTGCGAATCATCATGCGCACTGTGAACCGCGGCGGCGTGTGCCATTTAGTGAGCGTCCTCGAGCGGTGTGAGCAGCCACGCGTAGAGTGCGTTGACCATGATGAGCGCGCCGCCGATCATCGTGGCGAGAGCGAGCGGCATCTTGCCGGTGTGGATGAAGATCAGGCCACTGAACATGATGATCATGCCGGCTGCGCAGATGAGCGGCTTGATCGTCGGGTTCGGCATGGGAATGTGGAGCTCCTTCGCCGTCTTGCCTGTCGCGTGCTCGACGTGCATGCCCGCCTCGGCGACCTGCTGCGGGTCGTTGCCGATGGGATTTGGATGACCGTTGGCGGCGTGCTTGCCGCCGACGTCGACATCGAGACGCTTGTCACCGGAGACCGAGTGCGGCACTTCGGCCGTGAGCGCCGGCGACTTCATGTCCCACATCGGGTAGCGCGACGTCACGCGGGGGATCCTGGCGAAGTTGTACTCGGGCGGCGGCGACGGAATCGACCACTCGAGCGTACCGCCACCCCACGGATCGTTGCCGGCAATCGCACCGACCTTGTAGCTGCGGAAGAAATTCCAGATGAAGAACCCCGTGCCGATCATCAGGATGACCGTGCCGTAGGTGCTCATCTTGTTGAAGACTTCCCAGCCCTGTCCCGCCTCGTACGTGTAGATGCGGCGCGGCATACCCATCAACCCGGAGAAGTGCATCGGGAAGAAGGTGAGGTTCATGCCGATGAACGTCAGCCAGAAATGCCAGCTGCCGAGCTTCTCGCTCAGCAGGCGGCCGGTCATCTTCGGGAAGTAGAAGTAGATGCCGCCGAAGATGCCCATCATCGACCCACCGAACAGCACGTAGTGGAAGTGCGCGACGATGAAGTAGGTGTCGGTCTGCTGGAGGTCCGCGGGTGGTGAGGCGTGCATGACGCCGGAGATACCGCCGATGGTGAACAGGGCCACGAGTGCGATGGCGAACTTCATCGACGTCGTGAACGAGATGGAGCCGCCCCACATCGTGAAAATCCAGTTGAAGATCTTCACGCCCGTCGGGATGGCGATGAGCAGCGTGGTGACGCCGAACACCGTGTCGCCGATGGCGCCCATGCCGACCGCGAACATGTGGTGCGCCCACACGCCGAAGCCGAGGAAGGCGATGAGCATGGTGGCGTACACCATGACCGGGTATCCAAAGATCGGCTTGCGCGAGAAGGCCGGGATGATCTCCGACGTGAGCCCGAACGCCGGCAGGATCAGGATGTAGACCTCGGGATGACCGAACACCCAGAACAGGTGCTGCCAGAGCAGCGGGTCGGCGCCGGCGGCGATCTCGTAGAACTGCGTGCCGAAGAAGCGATCGAACTGGAGGAACACCAGCGCGATGGTGATGACCGGAAACGCGAGCACGAGCAGGAACTGCACGACGAACGCATTCCACGTGAACATCGGCACGCGCATCAGGTTCATTCCTGGCGCGCGCATGTTGATGATCGTCGTGATGAAGTTGAACGCCGCCGCCAGCGAGCTGACACCGAGGATCTGGAGGCCGATCACCCAGAAGTCGATGTTGAGGTGCGGCGAGAACTGCATGGTGGTGAGCGGCGCGTAGCCGAACCAGCCACCGTTGGGCGCTTCGCCGATGAACCAGGAGAAGTTCATGAACATCGCGCCGAACAGGTACACCCAGTAGCTGAAGGCGTTGAGGCGCGGGAAGGCGACGTCGCGTGCGCCGATCTGGAGCGGAATCAGATAGTTGAAGAAGGCAGCGGACAGCGGCATGATCGCAAGGAAGATCATGGTGGTGCCGTGCATCGTGAACATCTGGTTGTACGCTTCGGCCGACAGGATCTTGCCGTTCGGATTCATCAGCTGCCAGCGGATGAGCCCTGCCTCGACGCCACCGACGAGGAAGAAGAAGAGTGCAGTGAAGAGGTAGAGCGTGCCGATGCGCTTGTGATCGACCGTGGTGAGCCAGCTCCAGACGCCGCTCTCACCCGCGTAGCTCTCCGTCGGCGCAAGTGCCGGTGCGGTAGCGGTAGTTGCCATTCGTCTATATCTCCGGTGAGTCCGCGGTTACTTGAGCGCCTGCAGATACGCGACGATGTCGGCAATCTGCTGGTCGTTGAGGCCCGTCTTGGGAATGAATGCCTTGGTCACCGGGTCATGCTCGCCGGCGCCAAGCGTCGGCATGATGACGCCCGGCTTCATGCGCCGAGAGTTCTTGATCCACAGCGCCAGATGCTTGGCGTCGTTCGGGAAGATGCCGCCGGCGATCGTCGAGCGCGTTGCGATGTGCGTGAGGTTTGGACCGATCACACCCATCATCATCGGGTTGCCGTTGATGCGGTGACACCCGAGACAGCCACCGGCCCCCTTCGTCAGCATATCGCGGCCACGCTCGGCGTCACCCTTGAGCGACTCGTTGAACGCGAGTCCTGCGGGCAGCGGCGTGGTGGGCACGGTGTGCGCCGGCATCTTCTCGCGCGGGAAGTTGACGAACCCCGCCTGCTGCACCGGCATCGCGCCCATCGTGCTCATGTCGTGACCAGCCATCGGCGCGGTGGCGGGACTGGCACCGCCCGCGCCGGTGGTCGCCGTCTGCGAGAGCTGCGCTGGCCCGGGGACGCCGACATTCGTGCGCTTCGCCGTCGTATCGGCCACCGCACCAACCGCTGGTGCAGGCGCCGCTGCCGCCACTGCGCCAAACGCCGCGGGACTCAACTGGTGCGCAGCCCACGACTCGAAGTTGGCCGTGTTCACCGTCAGCACCTTGAAGTGCATGTTCGCGTGCGACGATCCGCAGTACTCGGCACAGAACCCGTTCCACGCAGTCTCGGTGACCGAGTCGGGCGTGAACCACAGGTAGTTCGTGCGGTTCGCCATGAGGTCGCGCTTGCCGGCGAGCTGGGGAATGGAGAACGAGTGAATGACATCCTGCGAGGTGAGCGAGAAGTTCACCTTGCGACCCACCGGCAGATACAGCTCGTTCGCCGTGATGAGGGTGTCGATCTTTCCATTCGCGCCGGTCGAGGTGTACTGCGGATACCGAAACTCCCACCACCACTGGTGTCCGATCACCTGCACCTGGAGCGCATCAGCCGAGGCCTTCGCCTGCGACTTGAAGATGACGCGCACCGTGGGCACGGCGATGAACGCGAGGATCAGGGCGGGAATCGCCGTCCAGAGAATTTCGAGCGTCGTGTTCCCATGCACGTGCTTGGGACGATCGTTCTCGCTCCGGCGGCGATACTTGAAGATCGTGTAGAGCAGGATGCCCTCCACGAAGATGAACACGAAGGTCCCCAGATAGATGAGGATCTTGAACAGATAGCCGACGTCGCGGTTGTTTTCCGTGTGCCCAGTGAAGACGGAGTTTGGATACTGGGCGCTGCACGCAGTGAACGCGACCGCGAGGATGGCCGGCAGCGCAGCGGCGAGCAGCCGGCGCAGTCGGGAGGGAAAGGGCATGCGATGTCCTTGTTCCGACAGTGTCGTGAGTAGCGCGATCACACCCGATCGCCGCGCTCTAGCGAAAGTCCTGCAATGCGGGAAAAGTACCGGGCGCCTGAGGCGAAAGCAACGCAAAATCAGGGGCCTCAGAACAGTGTAGGAGATTCCCCCACACCGCCTTACGACACGCGATCATTCGCCCGGTTTGCGGGCGCCCGGGACGACCTCTTCCTTGACCGCGTGGTTCTCCTTGATCTTCACGATCGCGATCTCGAGCTGCTGGCGCAGCGAGCCCACCCCTTCGCGCAGCATGCGGATCTTCACGGTTTCGCTGCCGCCGCGCGTGGCGACGAGGTTCAGCGAAGCGGCCACGTCGGCAATCATGCCGAACTGGCCCTTGAGCAGCCCGACGAGTGGCGAAAGCACCCGTTTCACCTGCTGCGCGTACATCGACGTCGGCTTGTTCTGCTTGAGCGACATCGCATAGAGCTCCACCATGCCGTGCAGACGCTGGAGGGCGATCATCGCCTCCTCGATCGTCTTCAGCTTCTGGATGCCCGCGCCATCGAGCTTGGGTCCTGCCGCCATTGTACTCCTGTCGAATGGTACGGTTACTTCACTCTCTCCATTCTACCGTTGGGCCGGAACTCGCGCCCGGCCTTCGCCTGCTGCTCGCCGTCGAGACGCACGATGTCCGCGGTGAAGTCCCAGCGGCCGTCGAACACCGCGGCACCTACACCGTAGGCGTCCACCGGCACGCCCTCGTCCTCGAAGTGGCGGATGCGGGAGACGTTGAACCCTCCTGACGCCACGATCTTCACATCGCCGAAGCCCTCGGCGTCCAGCGCATTCCGCACGTTCCATACGAGGGCCGTGTTCACGCCCGTGGGCGGGAAGGTGCCCATCAGCGAGAACACCGACTTGTCGACCATCAACTCCGACGTATCGAGCCGTACGCCCCAGAGCCGGCCCTCGAGTGCGCGCGCGACGGCGACGCACGTCGCCACGGAGTCGTTCTCGTAGTCCACGAGCACGATGAGCGGGACATCGGCAGGGAGAATGGCTGCCATGGCCAGCGCCGCCGCGACGGTATCGCCGCCATGCGCCGCGATGAGCGCATGCGGGATGGTGCCCACGCCCTTCCTGCCCGTGAGCAGCCCCTGCGCATCGGTCGACACACTCGTCGCGCCGCCGACGTGTGCGCTCAGACCGTCACCAGGCTGGAGCAGTGCGTGATCACTCCGCGCGCCGAAGAAGTAGATGGGCTTCGGACGCGCCGCGTCCACGAGATGGCGCACGTTCGTGCACACGCGCGTCCGCCGGGCGATGGTGCCGAGGATCAGCGTTTCGAGGTGGGCGAAGTTGAGGTAGTCGCCCTCGACGAGGAGGACCGTGTCCCAGGACTCCACACGATCGCCTTCGTACAGCGCCTGCACGTCGAGGGCGGCGAAGTCGTCGCTGCACAGCTTGAGCAGCGCGACCGCTTCATCGATGCCGCCGAGCCACCCGTCGCGCTTGGCGGACACCTGCCAGGTCACGCGCGTCGTCCGCCCCGATGCGCGCAGTGCATCGCGCGACCGGTTGAGATAGACGTCGCTGTACAGTCCCTCCTTGATGCGTTCGACGGGCAGCTCGAACAGCGCGGGATCGATGCGCTTCCTGCGACGTGGAGGCATTGCCGTGCGCTATCGCTTCGTCGTCGGGGTCGTCGTCGGGAACGCCGCCGGCCCGGTCATCGTCTCCGGATTCAACGCACGGTCGAGCTGCTCGCGCGTCAGCAGCCCGCGCTCCATGACGAGCTCATAGACCCCTCGGCCGCTGGCCAGCGCCTCGCGTGCGATCTCGGTGCTCGCCTCGTAGCCGATGACTGGAACGAGCGCGGTGACGATACCGATGGATTGCTCCACGAACTGGCGCATGCGATCCGGATTCGCCGTGATGCCGGTGATGCACCGCTCGCGCAGCACCGTGCACGCGTTCCTCATTGCACTGAGCCCGGACAAAAGCCGGAACGCGATGACCGGCTCGAAGACGTTGAGCTGCAGCTGGCCCGCTTCCGCCGCCATCGTGACCGTCATATCGCCGCCGATGATGTCGAAGCAGACCTGGTTCACCACCTCGGGGATGACGGGATTCACCTTGCCCGGCATGATCGACGAGCCGGGCTGCATCGCCGGCAGGTTGATCTCGCCGAAGCCGGCGCGCGGACCAGAACTCAGCAGCCGCAGGTCGTTGCAGATCTTGGACAGCTTCACCGCACAGCGCTTGAGCACGCCGCTCAATTGCACGAATGAGCCAGTGTCTGCCGTCGCCTCGACGAGGTCGGGCGCGGTGATCAACGTCAGGCCCGTGATGCGCGACAGGTGCTCCCGCACCGCTTCGGCATAGCCCGATGGCGCGTTGAGCCCCGTGCCGATGGCCGTCGCGCCCATGTTGATCTCGCGAATCAACGCCTGTGCTTCGCCGAGCCGGTCGACGTCCTCCGCGATGGTATGCCCGAAGGCGGCGAACTCCTGGCCGAGCGTCATCGGAACGGCGTCCTGCAGCTGGGTGCGGCCCATCTTGAGGAAGGGCGCGAACTCCTGGCCCTTCTCGAGGAACGCATCGACGAGTTGCCGCATCGCCTCGCGGAGATCCTCGATCGCCGTGTGCAGCGCGATCTTCACGGCCGTCGGATAGACGTCGTTGGTGGACTGGCTGAGGTTGACGTGATTGTTCGGGTGCACGAACGAATATTCGCCGCGCGAATGCCCGGAGAGCTCGAGTGCGCGATTGGCGATGACCTCGTTGACGTTCATGTTCGTCGACGTGCCGGCGCCGCCCTGGATCATGTCGACGAGGAAGTGCTCGTGATGGCGGCCGGCGCGAATCTCGGCAGCGGCGCGCACGATGACGTCCGCGATGTCCTGCGGAAGCAGTCCCAACTCGGCGTTGGCTGTCGCTGCGGCTTCCTTCACCGCGGCGAGTGCCTCGATGAGGTCAGGGAATTCGCGGAGCGCGATGCCGGTGATCGGGAAGTTCTCGAGCGCGCGGAGCGTCTGGACGCCGTAGAGGGCGTCGTCGGGGACGTCGCGGTCGCCGAGGAGGTCGTGTTCGCTGCGGGTGTGCGTGCCGCCGAAGCCGAGGGTGCGACCGCGTCCGACGAGCGTGGCGTCGACGGCGGAGAGGCGCTGCTTGATGGCGCGCGCGGCGCGTCCGACGAGTGCGGCGTAGAGGGTCGGCACCTCCTTGAGCATGTCCTGGACTTGCTCCTGGGTGAGGACGTACGCGCGGGTCCTGGTGAGCGCGCGGGCGCTCGTGCCGTGGATGGAGTCGTCGAGGAGGAGGCCTTCGCCCACCGCTTCACCGGCGCCCAGCGTGGCGAGTCGGATGGGGCGGGTGCTCTTCCCCTTCTCGATGGCGACGGCTCCGGACGCGATGAGGGCCATGAGGCGTCGGGGCTGGCCTTCCTCGAAGAGCAGGGCGTCGCACTCGTAGTCGACGGCCGTGACGAGCTTGGACAGCTGGTGGACGGCAGTGTCAGTGAGGCCGTCGAGGAAGCGGAGGGCGCGAAGGGTGTCGCGGTCGGAAGTCATAGGCGAGGAAAGCTAATGTTGGTCAAGCTTGCCGTGTGCCGCGGCGTGCTCATCCTTGAGCCCGAACGAATGGGCTGCCGATCAAGAAGTAGTGCTCTGGCGGGCACGAGTGGGAGGAGGGCATCTTCGTCGAGTGACCGTGAGAATTCGCCATCTCCTCGGGTGCGTGCTCCTCACCTCGCCCGCGCTCGCTCAGTCGACCGACATCATCCGCGGCCGAGTGACCGGCACCGACTCGGTGCCAATCCCCGGCGCGCGCGTCACCGCGACGTCCTCTATCGGCAACATCTCCAAGGCCGCCGCGACCGACAGGGATGGCCGGTTCCAGGTCATCTTCATCAACGGCGAAGGCGACTACTGGATTGCGGTCGTCAAGCTCGGATTCGCCCGCCGCCGATTCGAGATCAAGAAGGTCGGCGACGAACAGGTGATGATCGCCGACGCGCGTCTCGCATCCGCCGTCGCCATGCTCGATGCGGTCAATGTCACGGGCAGCAATCGCGCGCTCATGAACCGGAACTCCGCCGGCACCGACGTCAGTGGCGGCAACAAGTCGCTCGACGCAAACTCGGCTGCGCTGCCACCGGACCAGGCAGGAAACCTCGCCGCCATGGCTTCGACGGTTCCCGGCATGCAACGCATTCCGGGGATGGACGGCTTGGCCGACATGTTTTCCACCTTCGGCTTGGGCGGCGACCAGAACAGCATCAGGGTCAACGGACTGGGCTCGGGGGTGAGCGCGCTTCCGCCAGATGCACAGGTGCGTGTGACGTTCAACCAGTTTCCCGCCGACGTCGCACGCGGCGGATTCTCGGGCGCACAGATCAACGTGCAGTCTATTCCGGGATCCAACTTTTCTGCCCGCGGATTGAGCGGTTACGGCACAGGCCCCGACCTTCAATTCACCGATGCGAGTGCGGATTCGTCAGGACAGAAATCCACGACGCTGCGGTTCGGCGGAAACGCTCGCGGCCCCATTCGACTGGACGAGTCCTTCTACAACGCGTCCTGGTCGGCGCAACGCACCTTCTCCGACAATCTCACCCTATTGAATACCAGTCCGATCGGCCTCCGCTCCGCCGGCGTCTCCGCAGATTCGGCACAGCGACTGCTTTCGATACTCGGTGCAAAGGGCATCCCCACCACACTTGCGAACGGCCCCGGGTTCCGTGCCACAGACAATCTCAACTATCAGGCGAACATCGACCTTACGCCGAGCTCCTCGGGTACGGGCAACTCGTTCACACTGGGACTGTTCGGCGGGTACGTACGTGTGCAGCCCACCGGGGGCAGCGTGTCGATGCTCACTCGAACGCCTTCCCGGACTGGGCATGCGGACGGCTGGTCGACATCGGCGTCGCTGCTGCATTCCAACTATTTCTGGTTCGGCGTCCTGTCACAAACCACGCTCGGCCTCTCGGTGCAGCAGCGGTCATCGGCCCCGTACATCGACTATCCAACGGGGAGCGTCCGCGTCGGCTCGTTGCTCGACGATGGCACGACGTCGATCAAGGATCTCTCGTTCGGTGGTGGGGACGCGGCGGGCGAGGTGTCGAATCAGGCCGTTCAGCTCTTGAACCAGCTGCAGTGGTTCACGAACGACAACAAGCACACCTTCAAGATCACGTCGAGCGTTTCGCGCGAGCACAACACCAGCGACATTGGCGCATCGGCGGGGATGTTCTCGTTCAATTCGCTCGCCGACCTGCAGGCGGGACTGCCCGCCGCGTATACGCGGACACTCTCGTCGGTTCACTTGCCGAGCGACCAGGTGACGGCCGGGCTGTCGGTTGGCGACTCGTGGCGTCCGACGACGACGCTGCAAGTGCAGTACGGCCTTCGTGCGGATGGCAATCGCTTCCTCTACCAGCCTGAACTCAATTCAGTGGTGCACGACGCCTTCGGCATGCGCAACGACTTCGTGCCGAATCGCGTCAATGTCAGTCCGCGCGTCGGCCTGCAGTGGACATACGGCACCGCGCCGACAGTCGCCTACGCGCCCGGAGCAGCCCGTGCGCCGCTCGCCGTGATTCACGCCGTCACCGGCATCTATCAGAATGTCGGATCGGCGAACCTGCTCTCGGGCGCCGTCGGTCAGACCGGATTGCCGACGTCCACACGAACCATTACGTGTGTCGGTCCCGCAGCGCCCGTGCCGGCGTGGAGCTCCTATGCAGCGAACGTCGGCACAATTTCGAGCACGTGCGCCGACGGCAGCACGGGCAGCGTTTTCTCGAGCTCTGCGCCGAACGTCGATGCATTCGACCGTGCGTTCGAGCAGCCACGGTCTTTCAGGACGGCGGCGGACTGGGCGAGTCCTGTCCTGGACAATCGCTTTGTGCTCGGACTCCAGGGCATGTACTCGTGGAACATGAACCAGCCGGGTATCGTCGACGTCAACCTCGATCCCGCACGCGGCTTCTCGCTTCCGTTGGAGGCAGGCCGCCCGGTCTTCGTCGATCCGTCGGCCATCGTACCAGGCACTGGAGCGATTGCGGTGGCGAGCTCACGCCGGGCGGCGACGTTCCAGAACGTGGCCGTCAACAATTCAAGCCTGCATTCGGTATCCACGCAGTTCGTTGCGAAGCTCACGCCGGTGACGACGAACAAGTATCTGCACTGGGACTTTGCATATTCGCTGCTCAACGTGCGCGATCAGTTCAACGGATTCGGCGGAGCGGGCAATACCGCTGGCAATCCATTCGATAGGCAGTGGGGTCCGCATGCGGCCGAGGGCAAGCATCAGTTCATCGTGAATTGGAGTAGTGTGCCGGTCGCCGACCTGTTTTACATCACGGCGAGCACGATGGTGAGGTCCGGTACACTGTTCACGCCGATGATCGCCGGCGACGTCAACGGTGATGGCTACTGGAATGACCGCGCGTTCGTGTTCGATCCGGCGCGTTCCTCAGATGCGTCACTCACCTCGGGAATGCGATCGCTCCTCGCGAACGGAGCGCCGGCGGCCAGGCGCTGTCTCACGACGCAACTGGAACAACTTGCATCACGCGCATCGTGTCAGGCGCCATGGGTGACCACCGCCAATCTTCGCGTGAGCTTGAATCCGCAGAAGGTGCGGCTGCCCAAGCGCGCGAACGTCGTCATCAACTTCACGAACCCACTTGCGATCGCTGACCTCATCGCGCATGGCAATGCGAACACACACGGTTGGGGACAGGACATCGCGCCAGATCAGAACCTGTTGTTCGTTCGCGGGTTCGATCCGGCGACGAAGCAATTCAGGTATTCAGTGAACGACCGCTTCGGTTCCACGCGCCCGCAGCAGTCCGCGTCGCGCTCGGCCGCCTTCGTCAGCATCAACGTGAGCTACGACATCGGGTATGCGCGGGAGCGTCAGACGCTGACGCAGTACCTCGACGCTGGCCGAACACGACCCGGAGCCAGGAAGACCGCGGGAGCGCTCAAATCCTGGGGCACCTCGTCGATTCCCAACCCGATGGCGATGGTGCTGCAGCAGTCGGATTCGTTGGGGCTTACGCGTAGGCAAGCGGACAGCCTCGCCACACTGAGCACGAACTTTTCGCGATACGCCGATTCTGTGTGGACGCCGGCGGCAAAGGCGCTCGACGCAGTGCCCGATCATTACAGCCCTGGCGATGCATATCGCGAGTATGTCGCGGCGCGCGAGCAGACGATGGACTACCTCATCGCGGTCGCGCCAGACCTGCGCGGTTTGCTGACCGCCGAGCAAAAACGCAGACTTCCCGCGATCGTCCTCAACTACATGGACGACCGTGTGCTCAGATTCCTCCGGTCGTCGAGTGCCGGCGACGGTGGCAGCGTCTTCATTCGGTGACACTGCGTATACGCCGACCAATACCCAAGGTGCATATGTCCAGACTGTATCCAGCCATTCTCGCGCTGTCACTCCCCGCAATCGCTGGCGCACAGGCTCCGATCCCGATCCGCAAGGTCGGCCCTATTCTAGCCACCAGCATCGAGAATGTCGGGCGAGCGGTGACTGTGCGGGCGACCGCCAGTGGGCACGTCATCGTCGGCGCTGGATCGAGGCAACGCGTGTACGCCTTTGACTCGACGCTGAAGAATTTCACCCTCGTTGCCGACTCCGGTTCGGGAACGGGCTCGGGGTTAAGCCGCCCCATTGGCCTCATCCCGTTTCTCGGCGACTCCACGCTGCTGCCTGATCTCGTCGCCAACGCGCTGCTCGTACTCGACGGCACCGGCAAACAGGTACGTTCGATGGCACCGCCGCGCACGCAGGATCTGCAGTTCCTTGTGAGCCCAGTGACCTCGGGCCGGCCGGTCTTGGACCCGAAGGGACGGCTGATCTACAAGGGAGCCCTCGGCAAAGCGCAGCCGCCGAAGATGACGCCGCCCGGCAAGACGATCGAGCTATCGCCGACGAACCCCGACTCGGCGCCGATCGTCCGCGGCGACTTCGACACCCGGCGCATCGACACACTGGCGTGGATGAAGACGCCGAACCAAGGCCGTGTGGGACAACAGCTCATCCCGAATCCGGGGGGCGGTCCGCCGTCGATGACGGTGCACCTGCAGGTGAATCCGTTTGCCGTGGCGGATGAGTGGTCGCTGCTGAACGACGGAACGATCGCGATCGTGCGAGTGCACGACTACCACATCGATTGGATCGATCCCGACGGCACCACGCGATCCAGCCCGAAGATGCCGATCGATTGGCGCAAGTATACGGACGCCGAACGGCTGCAGGTCGCTGATTCGTTGCGGCGTTTCGTCGAGGAGTCGAGCAAGAGAAACCTTGCCGCGCGTCCGGCGGGAAATGCACCGATCAAGATGGAAGTGAGCGTCGTCCCTGACAGCGAATTCCCGACTTTCTGGCCGCCGGTCATGGCAGGATCGGTGTTGAGCGATCTCGATGGACATGTGTGGATCCTGCCGGCGACATCGACGAATGCGGCGAACGGACTCACATACGACGTCGTGAATCGTAAGGGAGAAATTATCGAGCGCGTGCAGTTGCCGCAGGGCTGCGTGCTGGTTGGGTTTGGACCGCGCAAGATGGTGTACATGACGAAGGCGGTGGGAAACAACACCTATCTCACCCGGGCGCTGCTTGACGCTCGGCGGTGAGCCTTCCTCGGTTGCTTTTGCGGTATCGGACCGGTAATTCAGGCCATCACCCGAACGGAATCAAAATGTCTCCCACTCGACGCGATTTCCTCGGCGCCGGCGCACTCACGGCCGCCGGGCTCGTTCTTCCGCGCAACGCTTCCGCGACGCCGTTCATTCGCGTGGTGGATCGCGCCGAGCCGGTCTCGACCGCAGCCACGCGACCTGCCGTCATCTCCAGCGACAATGGCATTCGCGGGGTGAAGGTCGCCTATGACGCCATGGTGAAAGGCGGCGATCCCCTCGACGCGGCCATCGCGGGGGTGAACATCCAGGAGCTCGACCCCACCGACCAGTCCGTCGGGCTGGGCGGCCTGCCGAATGCCGACGGCGTGGTGCAGCTCGACGCGAGCGTGATGCATGGGCCGACCAAGCGGGCGGGCTCCGTGTCGTCGCTCGAGGACATCGCCACACCATCTCTCGTGGCGAAGGCGGTGATGGACTACACCGATCACGTCATGCTCGTCGGCGCCGGTGCGCGACGGTTCGCGATCGAGATGGGGTTCACGCCGGTCAACCTGCTCACCGAGAAGAGTCGCCAGGATTGGCTCCGGTGGCGCGCGCAGCTGAATCCATACGATGCGCTGCTCGACTACAACGGCAATGTGAAGATCGCGAAACCCACGCAGCCGCCGACGTCGCTGCGGCCAGCGTTCCGTCAGGATGGCGACGTCATCGACGGACACGTGTTCTACGACGAACGTGGCGTAGCACACACATATGGTACGATCAACATGAACGCCGTCACCGCGAATGGTGACATCGGATCGGTGACGACGACGAGCGGCCTCTCGTGGAAGATTCCCGGCCGCATCGGCGACAGCCCGATCATCGGGGCGGGGCAGTACTGCGACAATGAAGTCGGCGCTGCCGGCTCGACGGGACGCGGCGAGGCGAACATCAAGGTCTGCGGGGCCTTTCTCGCGGTGGAATTCATGCGCCAGGGCATGAGTCCCGAAGCCGCGCTGATGAAGGTCATGGAGCGGACGATCGCCATGACGGAGTCTCGGCTCCTGAACGACAAGGGACGCCCGTACTTCGACCTCCAGTTCTACGCGATCAACAAGAAGGGTGAGTTCTCGGGGACGACGGCGTACGAGGGGAGCTCGTATGCGGTGTGCGACGCGCAGGGGCCGCGGCTGATAAAGGCGGCGTACCTCTACAAGCGGGATGAGCGGCCGACGGGCAGGCCGATCTCGGGGACGATGGTCATTCCGAAATAAGGACCATCAGCGGCATGGAAGACGTCCAACGCCGTATGAAAGCGGCATGAGCCGAGCATGCAGCGCACGAGTCGTCCAGGCGCCGCCGCACGAATCGCAACACGCCGCGCGCCTCACTCCGTCCGTCGCGCCGTACGCCGTACGACACTCCGCACGAAAAAGCAGGTGAGATAAGCAGGTCTCGTCTGCGCGCGGGACGACACCTCAACCCTCCGACGTCTTCAACCCCCCGACGAGCTTCGACAACCGGTCTGCCGCCGAGCCGAGCGCATTCGCCGCACCCGCGATCTCCTCCGTGCTCGCGCTCTGCTCCTGACTCGACGCCGCCACCTCCTGCATCGCCGCCGCAAACGACTCCGTACCCCCGGCCAACGACTGCAGCCGTTCCGTGACTTCGGCGACCAACGACGTCGTCGCCGTCGACGCGTGCGCAATCGTCGCCGTCCATGCTTCCGACTCCGCCACCGCGCGCTCGATCTCGGTGAACGACTCGGACGCGAGCGACGTCGCACTGCGCACCTCCGCCGCCGTGTCCACCGCACGATCGGCCGACGAGCGCGACGTCGAGATACCCTTCAACACGCTCTTCACGATCGTCTCTGTCTGCTCCGCCGCGTCCGACGACATCGCCGCCAATCGTCGCACTTCTGACGCGACCACCCCGAATCCTTGACCGTGCACGCCCGCGCGCGCCGCTTCCATCGCCGCGTTCAGCGCCAACAGCTTCGACTGCCGCGCGAGCTTCCGCACCAACGTCACGAACGAGCGAATCTCCTCGCTCGCTGCGCCGAGTGCCTCGATCGAGTCCGCGCTCTCCTGGACATTCGCGGCGAGTGAGCTCAGGGCGCCGGCGCTCGCGTCGAGGCCGGCGCGATTCTCCAGCGCGAGCGAACGGAGGGCCGTATTTCTCAGCACGCCTTCACGCGCACCGCCGTCGAGCTGCACGGCGAGCTCCCGCAGCGCATGCGCCGAATCCGCGAGCGCCGAAATCGTCTCGGCCATCGTCGTCGCCTGGCCAGAGAGATCGCTTGCCGTGTTGGCGATCTCGCCCGCCGTCGCGGCCATCTGCTCCGAGCCTGCGGTGATCTCGGACGACATCGCACTCGTCTCGCGTGCCGAGCCCGCAATCGCCTGCGCGAGACGCCTGAGCTCGAGGATCATCGCACCGACCGCTCGGCTCAATCGGCCAATTTCATCGTCGGCCGCGGTGTGGCGCAGTTGAACGGAGAAGTCGCCGGCGGCCACCGCTTCCGCCGCTTCGGCGAGCGCGCGCGCGGGAGTCGTGATGCGGCGTTGCAGGAACTGGTTCAGCGTCACGAGCAGCAACAACAGCACGACGAGCAGTGCCACTGCGCCGCCGACGATCGCAATCCGCGCCGTCTCGAACGGCTTCGCGATGTCCTCGGCGGGCAGGTGCGCGACGACCCGCCAACGTCCGGCGTTCGCCCGCAACGCGACGACGCGTTCGTTCGCGTCATCGCGGGTCACCGTCACCGCCGAAGTGTCGGCCCGGCCGCTGGGCATGCCGTGCAGCGAACGGCCCGTCTGGCTGGAGTCGCCGCTCAGCAGGATGCGATCGAGGGAGTCGAGGACGTCGATGCGCACGCCCGCTCCCGCCGAGGCGAGCGACGCGATGAGGGGCGCAGCGCTGAACCCCACCTTGAGCACCCCGACTTTGGCGCTCCCCTCGCGTACGACGACGGCGAGGGACACCGTGGTCTGCTTGGCGGATGAGTCGAACGACGCGTCGGCGGACGAGAGTCCGTCGCGGTTCGCAGACTGCCACCAGGCTTCGTCGCTCTGGACGAAGTCCGAGCTGCGCTGTGTGGTGACCGCGTTGTAGCCGTTCGCGTCGGTGAGGAGGATTTCGGCCACCTCGAGCTCGGGCAGGAGGTCGCGGAGGTACGCGCGCGTGGCGGGCGATACGTCGAGCGAGCGCGGTCCGTCGAATCGCTTCTCGAGCTCGACGATGGTCTCGCCGGTAATGCCCAGTGCCGTTGCGCGGGCGCCGCCTGCCTTTGCGGCGCCGATGATCTCCGGACTCATCGCGAGCACCCTGGCTTCGCGAACGCGCTCCTCGAGTGCGCTGGCGACGACGAGGAGTGCGCGGACGCCGGCCTCGGATACCCGGGCGTCGCCGCGCGTCTGCGCGTTGCGATTGACGAGCGCGTTTGCGCCGAACGCGAGGAGCAGTACGATGACTGCGCCGGCGACCCCCGCGGAGACGAGAAAACGCTGATGGAGCGATGTTGCTGCGCGGCCCGTGATTGGAGCGGAGAGCGAGAAGAACGCCATCGTGGTTCGACGTACCTGAGCTGAAGGGCGTGCAACGAGCGGACGATCGCACGGCGCGTCGGCGCGGCGTGCTTGAATGCCCCTCACACGGTACTAAATTGCGAACAGCGACCTACGTGCAGCCGCAGGCGACCACGTCGCCCTGCCCGAGGTCCCAGCGCCGAGCCGCCACATCATGACAGACATCGCACCACATACTCCCGCCGGCGACGTGCCGGTCGGGTACGACCCTGCCGCCATCGAGCGGAAATGGCAAGCGCGCTGGGAATCCGAAGGCACCAACACGCCCGATCTCGCGAACGGACCGAATCCGTACTACGCGCTCATGATGTTCCCCTATCCGAGCGCCGAGGGATTGCACGTCGGAAATCTGTTCGCGTTCACGGGCAACGACATCTATGGACGATTCCAGCGGCTGCAGGGGCACACCGTCTTCGAGCCGTTCGGGTTCGACGCGTTCGGCATCCATTCCGAGAACTTCGCGATCAAGGTCGGAGTCCACCCGAGCGAGCTGATACCTCGCAATATCGACAACTTCCGCCGACAAGTTCAGCGCACCGGCCTGATGGTGGACTGGACGCACGAGCTGTCCACCACGGATCCGAGCTACTACAAGTGGACGCAGTGGGTCTTCCTCCAGCTGTACAAGCAGGGGCTGGCCTACAAGAAGAAGGCGGCCGTCAACTGGTGCCCCTTCGACAAGACCGTGCTCGCCAACGAGCAGGTCATCGGCGGCGCGTGCGAGCGGTGCGGCACACTGGTCGAGCAGCGGCTCCTGGAACAGTGGTTCTTCCGGATCACCGAGTACGCCGGCCGCCTGCTGGGCAATCTGGACAAGCTGGACTGGTCCGAGGGCACGAAGAGCGCGCAGCGAAACTGGATCGGCAAGTCGCAGGGCGCCGAGATCGCCTTCATCGTGCAGGACGTGATGGAGTACGCGGGGAGCGCCATGGCGACGGCCGGCCAGTCCGGTGAGATCACGGCCAAGGCGATCGAGATCCGCGTCTTCACCACGCGTCCGGACACGATCTTCGGCGCGACGTATCTCGTGCTGTCGCCCGAGCATCCGCTCGTTCACACCATCGTCAGCGACGACCAGCGCAAGGAGGTCGCCGCATATGTCGCGCTCGCCGCGAAGCAGGATCTCGTGAGCCGCAAGACGAACAAGGACAAGACGGGAGTCTTCACCGGCGGCTACGCGACCAATCCTGCCACGGGCGAGCCGATCCCGATCTGGATCGCCGACTATGTGCTGATGGAGTACGGCACCGGCGCGATCATGGCCGTGCCTGGACACGACGAGCGCGATCACGAGTTTGCGCTGCAGTACGACCTGCCCATCGTCCGCGTCATCGCCAACGCGACCCACTCGGCCGACGCGCCCATCGGCGACGCGGCGTTCACCGAGACCGATGGTTGTCACATCGTGAATTCGGGGCGCTTCAACGGCTTGAGCGTCGGCGAGGGCATCTCGGCGATCGTCACCGAGCTCGCGGCACATGGCGCGGCGATTCCGGTGGTCCACTATCGCCTGCACGACTGGTGCATCTCGCGGCAGCGCTACTGGGGTCCGCCCATTCCGATCATCTACTGCGACGCATGCGGCGCCGTGCCGGTGCCGGAAGACCAGTTGCCCGTGGTGCTGCCCGAGCTCGAGGATTTCCGTCCTGACGATTCGGGCATCAGCCCGCTCGAGCGCGCGACGGAGTGGTATCACACGACCTGTCCGAGCTGTGGCGCACCCGCTCGTCGCGAGACGGACGTCAGCGACACCTTCCTGGACAGTGCGTGGTACTTCCTGCGCTATCCCAGCACGGATCGCGACGACGTGCCGTTCGAGGCGACGATCACGAAGAAGTGGCTGCCCGTGCACAGCTATATCGGCGGCAACGAGCACGCCGTGCTGCACCTGTTGTACTCGCGGTTCGTGACGATGGTATTGCACGACGCCGGCTTCATCGGCTTCGAGGAGCCGTTCACGCGCTTCCGCGCGCACGGCATGATCGTGCGCGAAGGCGCGAAGATGTCGAAGAGCAAGGGCAACGTCGTGAACCCGGACGACTACATCAACGAGTGGGGCGCCGACGCGTTCCGCACGTACCTGATGTTCCTCGGACCATACGAGGAGGGCGGCGACTTCCGCGACAAGGGCATCTCTGGCGTGAAGCGCTTCCTCGATCGCCTGTGGCGGTCGGTGCAGGATGCGCGCAGCGACGGCGCGCCCGATGCGGGCGTGATGCGCAAGCTCCACCAGACGATCAAGAAGGTCGGCGAGGACATCCCGAAGCTCGGCTACAACACGGCCGTCGCGGCGATGATGGAGTACATGAACACGATGCGCTCAGGCGAGCGGACGCCGCACCTCGACGAGGTGCGTCCACTCGTGCAGCTCGTGAGCCCGTTCGCACCGCACATCGCCGAGGAGCTGTGGTCGGTGCTCGGCGAGCGCACGCATACCGGCTCGGCGAAGAGCGTATTCGACTCGGGCTGGCCGGCCTACGACGCGGCGCTCACCGTGGAGGACACGGTGACGATGGCCGTGCAGGTGAACGGCAAGACGCGCGGCACGGTGACGGTGGAGAAGGGCGCCGCGCAGGAGACGGTGATGGCGGCGGCGATGGCGGAGACGGCGGTCGCGAAGTTCGTTACCGGCACGCCCAGGAAAATCATCTTCGTGCCGGGGCGAAGGCTCAACATCCTCGTGTAACGGCAGACAACAGAATACGGAGCTCGGACCTCGGACGTCAGAATCAGATTCACACGTCAGACCTCACACCACGGACATCAGAGAACGCGGTACGGTGGCCAGCCCGATACGGCCCGAGTGCGGCACAGCGAACACAGTGGCTGACATCTGACAACTGACATCTGGACTGTTCGTTTACGGCGCCGCGATCAGGTCAGTTGTCTCCTCGCCGATGTCTGGATTCCGTGCTCGCTGTGCCGCAGAGTGGTCGTATCCGCACGCCATTCCTACCCGGTTCGCTGATGTCCGGGGTGAGATGTCAGAAGTCTGATCTCAGACCTCCGACATCCGATCTCGGACGTCCGACCTCTGACGTCCGACCTCAGAACCGCACGCCCACCGTGAGTGGCAGGGTGAGCACCGGGCGCCCGTCGGCCAGCATC
>JBDSML010000044.1:0-9761 GCA_039915865.1 Gemmatimonadaceae bacterium
GAATGGCTCGACGCTGGCAACGCACCGACGGCCAAGCGCCCTCGGCGATCTGCCGCGCCGCCGCTGCGCGTCCTCTGGATCACACCGCTGCGTGCCCTCGCCGCCGACACACTCGCGTCGCTCGCCGCACCGCTGGATGACCTGAACATCCCGTGGACGTTGGAGTCGCGGACCGGCGACACCAAGCCTGGCGAACGAGCGCGACAGGGCAAGCGTCTACCGACCGCGCTCGTCACCACGCCGGAGAGTCTCACACTGCTCCTCACGCGCGACGACGCGCGCGAGATCTTCAGTGATCTCAAGGCCGTGGTCGTCGACGAATGGCATGAGCTCATGGGCACGAAGCGCGGTGTGCAGATGGAGCTCGCCCTCGCACGTCTGCGCACGCTCGCACCCGACGCGCGCACGTGGGGACTCTCAGCCACCATCGGCAATCTTGCCGATGCGCGCGAAGCGCTGCTCGGCCCGCAGAGCGGTCGCATCGTCAGAGGCGCCGAGTCCAAGGCCATCGTCGTCGACTCGTTGATCCCGCCTGTCGTCGAACGCTTTCCGTGGGCCGGCCATCTCGGCACCCAGATGGTGCCGCAAGTCGTTGCCGCAATCGAAGAAGGAAAGACGGCGATCGTCTTCACCAACACGCGTTCGCAGACGGAGATCTGGTATCAAGCGATTCTCGCGCAACGGCCCGAATGGGCGGGCAGCATTGCGCTGCATCACGGGTCGCTCGACAGGAAGACACGTGATTGGGTCGAGAACGGCATGCGCGCCGGCACGTTGCAGTGTGTCGTTGCAACCTCGTCGCTCGACCTGGGCGTCGACTTCTCTCCAGTCGATCGCGTGCTCCAGATCGGCAGCCCGAAAGGCGTCGCGCGGTTGCTGCAACGTGCCGGCCGCAGTGGACATCGCCCTGGTGAGATCAGTCGCGTGACGTGCGTTCCGACCAACGCGCTCGAGCTCCTCGAGGTCGCTGCTGTGCGCGACGGCTTCGAGGCCGGCGCAATCGAGTCGCGCCAGCAGGTCGAGCGTCCACTCGACGTTCTCGCCCAGCACCTCGTGACAGTTGCCCTCGGCGGCGGCTTCGAACCCGGTGAATTGCTGAAGGAAGTACGGACGACGCGGGCGTACGCCGGACTCACCGACGAGGAATGGAAATGGACGCTCGACTTCGTCGGCACCGGCGGCGAGTCGTTGACCGCCTATCCGGAGTACGCGCGGATGGAGCTCGAGAACGGCCGCTACGTGCTGCATAACCGTGAGCTCGCGCGACGTCATCGGATGTCGATCGGCACCATCGTCAGCGACGCCCAGATCACGGTGCAATACCTCCGCGGGAAGACACTGGGATCCGTCGAAGAGTCGTTCGTCGCACGATTGAAACCCGGCGATCGATTCTTCTTCGCCGGGACGCCGCTGGAGTTCGTCCGCGTGCGCGACATGCGCGTGTGGGTACGACGTGCACCGAACACGAAGGGCGCGATTCCGCGGTGGATGGGAAGTCGCATGCCGCTCTCCGGCGAGCTTGCTCACTTGCTACGCCTCCGGCTCGGCGAAGCCGCCGACGGCGTGTATCGCGGCGCTGAGCTGGAGGCCCTTCGATCGCTGTTGGAGATTCAGCGGAAGTGGTCGGCCATTCCGCATCCCGACGAGCTGCTGATCGAGCGCGTGAAGACGCGCGACGGTTGGCATCTCTTCGTGTATCCGCTCGAGGGCCGCCTCGTCCACGAGGGACTCGCCGCGCTGTTCGCATATCGGATGTCGCGACTCAAGCCCATCTCGTTCGTGATGTCGTCGAACGACTGGGGCTTCGAGCTGCTGTCGCCCGATGAGGCGCCGCTGGAAGAAGCGCTTGGTATCGGGAACGATGTCGTCTCGAGCGAAGCGAGCGACCTGCTCTTGCTCTCCCCGAACAACCTTGCCGAGGACATCCCGGCATCGCTGAATGCCGCCGAGATGGCCAAGCGCCAGTTTCGGGAGATTGCGAGAGTGGCGGGGCTCGTCTTTCCCGGCTTTCCGAGATCGGGCAAGACCGCCCGGCAGCTTCAGGCGTCGAGCGGATTGTTCTTCGATGTCTTTCAACGCTACGACCCCGGCAACCTTCTCCTGGCGCAGGCGAACCGCGAGGTGCTCGAGCGACAACTCGAGCGCAGCCGGCTCGGGCGGTGCCTTCAGCGTCTGTCGCAGTCGAAGGTCATGATCACCGACCCGAAGCGGTTTACGCCGCTGTCGTTCCCGCTGCTGGTGGATCGCACGAGGAACAAGGTGTCGAGCGAGAAGTTGTCCGATCGCATCAAGCGCATGCAACTCGCACTGGAGCGCGCTGCTGGGTGAACACGTAGCCAAATGGACTCATCATCATGCAACTCGACGAACAGACGCTAGTCGCGCTCGCGCCAACTCTGCTGGTCAACCTCCGAGTCGCTCGTTACGTCGGCGACGGCATGGCTGTGCAGATGGCTGACCTCACCGTCGACGACGCGCGCAACGTCCGCCGACTCTACGACTCACTTGCCGAGCTGCTCGGCCGGCTTCGTGAGGCCCTGTGCATCCCTGCCGGCGATGGCGTCGCGCCCGGCGGCTTCAGCAACGGTTCTCCCGATGTGCACGATGCCAGCACAGCATGCATCGCCGCCGCAATGCAGGTGCTGGCCGACACGGCGAAGGATCCTGCTTGGCGCGACGCCATCGGCGCGGCACGAGCGCTTCGCGCACCGATCAGCAACGGCGACACTACACAACGCCAAGCGATCCACGACATCCGCGGTGGCGCACTCGCCGCGCTCTCGCTGACCATCGATCTCGCCGGATACGGCCGCATCTCCACTGCCGACGTCGTGCGTACGTTCTACCTCACGCGCGATCATCTCAAGATCATGCGCAACGCGCTCGAGGACATCGACGTCGCCGCGCGTCAGCGCGACATGAACCAGCGTGATCACGGCGCACACCTCCTCCTCGAGAAGTGGACGTCCGCCGAGCATCGCCAGCCCGATGATCGCAGTGCGCGAGTCAACGTGCACACCACGTACGAAGGGCCAGTATCGCAGCGGTGTCTCGAGTTCTCCGCGCTCGATCGCGTGTTGTACAACCTGATGAACAACGCCGTGCGCTTCTCCAGCGATGGAGCCGTCGACCTCCATCTCCGCGCCCTGGGAGAAAACCTCCGCTTTGTCGTCGCGAACCGCGTCACTACTGACCAGCGTTCGACACTAGGCGCTCGCTACGCCACCGGGCTCGGAAAGCTGTTTCTCGACAACTTCACCACGGGCGGCGAGGGCGTCGGCATGACCATCTGCGCAGAGTTCGTCGCCAACGCGTATGGGTTGTCGAAAGTGAAGCAGGCAGTGAACGGCGGATACGTCGGTGCCGAGCTTGTCGGCGACGCGTTCGTCGCATGGTTTCATTGGCCAGTGGGCAAGTGACCGACACGAGCATCGTCACGACCGTCGTCGCCGGCGAAGAGTTGGAGCTCTACGCCCAGCGTGCCGCCTATTGGCGTCGCCGGAAGATGCTGCTCGTCGCAGATCCGCACTTCGGCAAGGCGGCGTCGTTTCGCACGCTCGGCGTCTTCGTGCCGAAGGGAACGACGAACGAAGCGATCTCTCGCCTCGATACATTGATCGCTCGGCTCGAACCAGCGCAGGTCGTCTTTCTTGGCGACTTCCTGCACGCGAAGGAAGGACGGAATGCCGAGACGTTCGATGCGCTCGCCGAGTGGCGCGCAAGGCACGCGTCGATTGGCATGCAGCTCGTGCGTGGCAATCACGACAAGCGCGCGGGTGATCCGCCGGCCGAGGTCGGGATCGTGAGCATCGATGGTCCGTTGCTCGCGGCGCCGTTTGCCTTTGCGCACCATCCTGTCAGTGTGTCAGGGTACTACGTGCTGGCCGGACACACTCATCCGTGCGCGGTGCTCACGGGGCGGGCACGGCAGCGGGAGCGGCTGCCGTGCTTCTGGTTTGGCGCTGATGTCGGCGTGCTGCCCGCATTTGGTGACTTCACCGGGTGTGCCGAGGTGGAGACGGAAAGCGATGATACCGTGTGGGTGGTGGCTGGGGAAACCGTCGCGCCGGTGATCCGTGCCGCTATGTGAGATCGAGGTGTGCGCCGAAACAGTCTTGCAGCTCGCTCTTCGTGTCGATCGGGATAGGATGCGGTAGCGGGCAAGCCGGATAGTCCACATCGTCAGCCGGTTGCAGTCGGCGTAGACATGGACGAGTCCTTGATTGATTCAAAGATTCGACGGCCGGAGCGGAGGAATTCCCGCAGGTGGAATGCAATGCCCCCGTTCCCGCGTAGATACTCCCCCAGCCGGTCCCTCGGCACAAGGGACCGGCTTAGGAAGTCTTAAGGAATCGGTCCCTGCCGACTCGCCAGCCCGCGCACCATGTCATTCCAGAACGCCGTCGCATCGTAGATGCTCTTCTCGCGCACCTTCTCGTTCAGCCCGTGCGCATTCCCCTCGCCGTCCACACCGGCGACCGCACTCAGCGAATACGTCGGAATGCCCGCGTTGCGCAGGTAGAGTCCATCGCTCGCGCCGAGCGCCATCATTGGAATGACGGGCGCACCCGGGAAGTATCGTCCCGCGAGGCGATCCACCAACGTCACCAGCTCCTCACGCAGTGGCGACGGTGCGCTCGCCACCGGGGGATACGTGATCGACACGTCGACACCGTCGCCAACCACACGCTTGATGGTCGCTTCGACCTCCGCTGGCGGATCGTTGGGCAGCATGCGGCAGTTCACCGTCGCGCGCGCACGCTGCGGCAGCGCGTTGTCCGCATGACCACCCTCGAGCAGCGTCGCAACACACGTCGTGCGAAACAGCGCGTTGTACGACGGCTCGCGCGACAGTCGAACCAACGCGGCTTCGGCCGCCGCGTCGGGAGTGCCATTCGCGTAACCCGCCGCGATGGCGCGCATGTCGGCCGCCGTGTCCGCCGCCACCAACGCCGCGCCACGCTCGAGCTGTGTGCGCGACACCTCGTTCAGTTTCACCGGAAACGTGTAGCCCTCGAGCCGGGTGAGCGCGTGCGCCAGCTGATAGATCGCATTGTCGGGCCGCGGACGTGAGCTGTGCCCGCCGGGGTTCTTCGCCTCGAGCTGGAAGTCGATGAACACTTTCTCGCTCGCCTCCATACCGAAGGATCGCGGCTTCCCGTTCGCGATCTCCACTCCGCCGCCATCCGTATTGAGGGCATACTCGGCGTCGATCAGCTTCCGCTCGTGCGCGAGCACCCACTGGATGCCACGCGTCGCGTCGGTCTCTTCGTCGGCCGTGAAGAGTGCGATGATGTCGCGATCGGGCGTCCACTTCTCCTGCTTCCAGCGGATGAGATTCGTGATGAGGACGGTCACGCCGGACTTGTCGTCTTCCGCGCCGCGTCCCATGAAGAACCCGTTCTCGAGTCGCAGCACGAACGGATCTTCCTTCCAGTCGGCGCGCTTGGCCTCCACGACGTCCATGTGCGCGGCGAGAAGAATCGCCTTCTTCCCCGAGCCCGAGCCGCGCAGTCGCACGATGAGGTTTTTGTTCTTTACGTCGGAGCCGACGATGTGGATATCGCTCGCCGGATAGCCCGCGGCGATGAGCCGAGTGCGCAGCTTGTTGGCGAGGGTGGTCGTGCTGCCGACGGAAGCGGTCGTGTTCGTGTTGACCGCCTCGGTGAGCACCTCGCGCGCGAGGCGCTGGTAGGTGACGGGGAGCGGACTGGCCGCAGGCGTCTGCGCCGACAGCGACGCGGCTGCGGTGACGGAGAGGATGGTCGTGGCGAGTGTGCGCATGATTGAAGGTAGCCAAGGGAGAGCAGGCGACTCAATCATCCACCTTCGATTCCCTCGAGCCGTGTGAGTCGACGGCGCACTTCCACGACCTTTCGCTGAAGCTCTGGATCAGAGTCCCTCCAGAGCTCGATGAACTTGCGATAGTTGGAGGCGGCCTTGGCCCGCGCGCCCTTCGCTTCATAGAGCTCTCCGAGCCGCTTGTACGTGCCCGCGAGGTACGTGGGATCCTGGTCGTACTCCATTCGGCTAACGTCCGGCGTGGATAGATACTGCTCGAGCATCGCGATCGCGGAGTCGGGCATCCCGGCTTGGTCGAAGGCACGCGCGAGGGCCGCAGGAAGGCAGACCTTGCAGCCGCTGACCGGTCCATCAGGCATCCGGTCCGCCCGGCGGAACTCCGCCACAGCGTCGGCAGGGCGCCGCTCGGCGAGCGCAATTTCGGCGAGCGCGTAGTGACGCCCAGGTTCCCTGACGCGCCGCCACGCCGTGTCACGGGATTCGGCGTCATATTGCGCCAGCACGGCGCGCGCACGGTCGGGACGCCCTGCCAGGGAATAGAGAATGGCCACGCCGAAGTACGGCTGACGATCGACGCTCTGTGACTTCATGGGGTGCAGTTTCAGCGCTGCATCGATGCGCGCGATGCCGCGTGACGGCTGCTCGTACATCCAGATGTCCATGAAGGCGACGTCGAGCGAGTCCCTCAGTGGCTGGGGCGGCACGCCACGCACCGAGTCTTCCTGCCGCGCCATCGCCATCCACTTCGTCGATTCCGTCAGCTTGCCCTTGAGGATTGCGGCATCCGTCAGTGCCCATGTCGTGAGTGACTTGTCCCGTTGCGTCCCGACGGACCGCAGCTTCGCGAGCATCTGAATGGAAGAATCGATGTTGCCCTTCAGGTATACCGACATGGCTTGCTGCGCGAGTGCGGTGGCGGAATTCGGAAAGCGCTTCCGAAACTCCACCAACACGCTCTCCGCGTCGCGAAACTTCCCGCCGTGCAACAACGATTCGACCAGGCTCCCGAATCTGCTCTGCGAGCTTGGATCCAATTCCACGGCACGGCGATACAGCGACTCCGCGCGCGAAAAGTCCCTGCGTGTATTGAGGGCGAGCGCCAGGTTGTTGATGGCAATGCCTTCCCTGGGGTAGCGCTGCAATACCGCTTCATATGCCGCGACACCCTTGGCGCGATCGCGTCCGGGACCGCTGCCGAAGTAGTAGCCAACGAGCAGTCCGCGCTCTCGCTCCGTGAGACGTTCGCGATAGCGATAGGCATTGGCCACCGCGGAGTCTCCCAGCTCGCGCGGGAAGCCGCCATTCCTGTACGCCACGCCCAGCTTGCGATATGCCGAGGCGAACGTGGTGTCGATGGCGATGGCTTCCTTGAGGAGTGGAATGCCGTCGTCCGGGCGGCTCGCGTCCACGGCACGCGCTCCCTCCACGTACTTCTTCAATGCGTCGAGGGACGATGTCGTCACTTGGTCGAGCGGCGGGTCGGCGTGGATCTTCTTGAGCGACTCGCCCGCCTTGCCGCGCAGGCTGCGTGTCAACTTGTCGATCGTGGCCAGGAGCTCCGACGGGCCGCTGGCCGTCTGCTGGAACGACGCGAGCACCGTCCCCGAGTCGGCCGAAACGAGGCGCATCGCAATCGCGTACCCCGCCCCGAAGGGCGTCACCTCCCCGCCGACTTACGCCTTCGCTCCCTCGCGCACGGCCACGTTGTGAGCCACCGCGGTGTCGAGCCGAGTGGTGGAAGGCAGTTGCATGCGCTGCAGCGCCGCCGACACGGTCGCCGGCGAGAGGATGGTGAACAGCGGTGATTCACTCAGCCCGGTGCGCACCGCCTCGGTCACCACGTTCGCCAGCGACGAATCCGAGCCCTTCATCACGAAGTCAGCGACGACGATTTCGTTGTCACCTGTGAGCTTGCCGGCGGCGAGCAGCGATCCGGCCGGCCCGATTCCCAGCGCCCGCAGCGTCATGAAGGCGGCGACGAGCAACACGAACGTAGCTACGGCAAGCAGCCCCCCACGCGTCGTGCGCTTCCAGCTGAAATGCGGACTCGCTTGCACCGCGATGTCAGCGAGCGTACCCCGCGACGTGCGCGAGCCACGGGGCGTAAGCGTCGGCGTCTCCGTCGCGGCCCGATGGGTGACGTAGTGCACGTACGCCGTGAAGAGGATCACGGGCAGGCCAAGCGCCATCACGACCAGCGCACCCGGCAGCACCCAGTCGGGCAACCCGATCGCGCCGATCGCCGCCTTCGCGACGATTGCGACCGCAATGAAGGCAACGACATAGACAGCGAGTGCCTTTCCCAGTATCCGCTGGCCGCCAACAAGAATCGGTGGCATCGCGCGCTGCTGGTCGGTCGTCGTGATCGTGTCCAGGACGCGCACCAGGTCGCTGGCGTTCTGCGGGCGATCGTCGGCGTCCTTCTCCAGGCACTGCATCACGAGCGTCGCGAGCATCGGGGGCGTGTCCGGCCGCAGCTCCGCGATGGGCTGTGGCATCTCACCCATCTGCGCCGCAAGGAGCTTCTGGGGCGACTTGCCGACGAACGGCGTGTGGCCAGCGAGAAGCTCGTACGCCATGCACCCGAACGCGTATGTGTCGGCGCGATGGTCAGTCGCGGGGTCAGCAGCAGCCTGTTCAGGCGCCATGTAGGCCGGCGTGCCGAGCGACGTGCCGATCTGGGTGAGCGTCGCCGCCGGCTCCTGGACCTTCGACGCGGAGAGTGCCTTCGCTATGCCGAAATCCGTGACGACGGCCGCGCCGCCGCTCAGCAACACATTGTCCGGCTTGATGTCGCGGTGCACGACGCTTCGCTCGTGTGCGTAGCTCAGCGCCTTCGCCACGTCGCTGAGAATGGCCACGGCTTCACCGATCGGGAGTGCACCGCCCTCGTCCAGCCGCGCGCGCAGCGAGAGGCCCTCCACGAACGGCATTGTATAGAAGGGCGTGCCGTTCATCTCCCCCGCGGCGAGCACGGGCACGATGTGCGGGTGCTGCAGCTTTGCGGCGAGCAGGATCTCCCGCCTGAAGCGGTCGACGTTCACGCTGCCCGTGAGCTCGGGCGGAAGCACCTTGACGACCACGCTTCTCCCGAGCGCCGTCTCGGTCGCGACGAACAGTCGGCTCATCCCGCCACCACCGAGCTCGCGCTCGAGGGTGTAGGCGTCGCCGAGGGTGGTCTGTAGTTCCTCTCGCAGATCCATGCATAGAGATACAGCAGACCCAGAGTTGCTGAAAGACCGCGGTCACGAGTACGGTGAGAGCGCGCATCCTTGCAGGTGGCGTTCCCCGCCGTGCGCGATACATGCTTCCTCCCATCCATCACATCCCGTTCTCGAACATGAGCTCAGTCAGCACGTCGCAGGAGTCGAGTGTGATGCGATGACACCAATTGCCGTTTCGGCGTGTACCTCTCGCTCGGAACTCACGACAACGTCGTCAAGAACTGCGAGTTCGAGAACACGCCGATCGGATTAAAGATCAAGGGTACGCACAACCTGATCACGCGGAATTATCTCCACAACGCATATGAACCGATGGCGCAGTCGTGGGGACCGGTTGCGATCATGGTCGTGACGCCGTACAACGAGATCTCGCACAACACCATCAGGAACTACGGATCGTATGGGGCACCGTATGGCTCAGACGGTGGCGTCATCGAGCTCGACATCCACCGCCCAATATCGATCGCTACGTGTTCTGGACGTTCGCCGTCGATACGACACGAATCACCCTGCGCAACAACATCTTCGTCATCGCTGCGGACTTGAAGGTGCTCGGCCCCGTGCAGAAGCAGGTGCCGAGGCAGCGCGCGCCGATCGGCAATCAGGTGCATGATCACAACCTGTTCTTCTCGCCCGGGAACGCTGATCCAATCGGCGTCGCGATGGGGAAGGGCGAGGCCGTGGCTGATCCCCTGTTCGTCGATCTCGCGAACCGGAACTTCAGGCTCAGTGAGC
>JBDSML010000191.1:0-33517 GCA_039915865.1 Gemmatimonadaceae bacterium
TGACGAATGCGATGCTCCAGGTGAGCGACTTCATGTTCGCCGTGTCGGTGATGACGATCGCGCTGATGACGATGGCGCTGTGCGGCATGGCGCTCGGCTTCGGGACGCTGTTTCCCCAGTTCGAGACGGAGAACGCGGCACAGATCCCGACGTCGTTCGGTGGGCTGGTGTTCATGATCGCGTCCATCACATTGATCGCGGCAGTCGTGGTGCTCGAGGCGCGGCCGGTGTACGGCTATCTCTCGGCGAAGTTCTACAACACGCCGACGGATCCGACGGAGATGGCGATCGGGTTTGGATTGGCGGCGCTGTTGTGCGTCGTCGCGACGATCGTGCCCATCGGGATCGCGAAGCGGAGGCTGGAAGCGGTCGAGCGCTAGGGCTGGCGAGCAGGCGAACAATTCTCAACCATTCAGTGGGCGATGCTGTCCAATCGCATCGCTGCATGACACGCCGCCGACCACCCCCTCGACACTGATGAGACTTTTCCGATTGGCCGTCGCCTCGGCGTGTGCGCTCGCGTCGTCCGCGACCGCACAAGCTCCTGCGACCGGCCCACTCGTCCTCCTGCTGCCGGCAAGCACGCGCGCCACCGGGATGGGCAACGCATGGGTCGCCGGGCGCGACGAGACGTCCGTCTTCTACAATCCTGCACAGATCAATCCGACGACCGGCTTCGGCGGTAGAGTCGTTCGGTACGGATCCGGCAACGTGCTCGGCACGCTCGCCAACGCGACGACGATCAACTGGCTGACGCTCGGATGGGGCGTGCAGGTGGTCGAGTTCAAGGCGCAGGCGGCGGCATCATATCCGTACGCTCCATCGGACCTCGTGCGCGACGGCACGCGCGACGCGCAGAGTCTCGTCGTTGGTGTCGGCGGCAACTTCCTGATCAAGAAATTTCGCGCGGGGGTCGGATTGAAGTACGCGGAGGATCGAGCCGACGCGGTACCGAATACGATCGCCGCGTCGCCACTCAGCTACTACGCGCCGTCGATCCGCAAAGGCGTCCTCCTTGGCGACGTCGGCGTCTCGCATTCGCTGTTCTCGGGCACGGCGGCGCTCGCGGTGCAGAACATCGGCGACGACAGCCGCGTCAAGCTGCCGATCCAGACCACGCTCGGCTGGGCGCGTCAGCTGCAGACGCAGCAGGTCGACTTCGCATTCGCCACGCAAGTCTCACTGCGACGCGATTGGGTTGGCGCGGGCGGTGGTGTCGAGGCCGGATGGGGGTGGATCGAAGGATGGTCGGCCGCGGTGCGGGCCGGAGTGCATCGCACGGAGACAGCAGCACAGAAGCCATTGGCCATGGGCGCGACGCTCAACGCCGATCATCTCTCCATCGACTACGCGCTCGAACTCTTCGACGGCAGTCGATTCGCACACCACGTCTCCCTGCGGTGGCGCTGACCATGCTCACTCGTCGCCTGCTCCACATCCCGACGATCGCTCTTGCCGCACTCGTCGCCTGCTCGCAGCCACTCAAGCTCTCGCGCGATGATTCGCCGGTCGTGCTCTCGCACCAGACGATCACCGCAGAGAATCCGGCCGAGGCTGGGCCGCTGAAGGTGAATCGACTGTACTACGGCAGCGGCACCGACCGGCAGCGCTCGGTCTTCCGCGACTCCGTCACGATCAAGACGAAATCCGTGGACATCTCGCCCTTTGCGTCCGTCGCCCCGGACAACGCGGACGCTCGCAGGAATTACTGGGGTTTCGACATGAAGGCCGTGCCGCTGAATGGGCGCGTGTGGTATCCCGAAGGCCCCGGCCCCTTCCCTCTCGTTCTCGTGGTGCACGGCAACCACAACTACGAGGACCACTCGGATCCGGGCTACGGGTATCTCGGTGAGCTGCTCGCCTCGCGGGGGTTCATCCTCGTGTCCATCGATGAGAACTTCATCAATGGCCTCCAGGGAGAGAATGACGGGCGAGCATGGCTGCTGCTCAAGCACCTCGAGGCGTGGAAGAAGTTCAACGACTCCACCGGCGGCCCGCTCTACCATCGCGTCGACATGAACAACATCGCGCTGATGGGCCACTCGCGCGGGGGTGAGGCGGCGCCACTCGCGGCGACGTTCAACAAGCTCAAGTTCTATCCCGACGACGCGAAGCAGAAGCTCGGCTTCGGCTTCAACATCAAGTCGATCGTGTCCATCGCGCCAGTGGACGGGCAGTACAAGGCGGCGGGACAGCTGACGCCGCTCGAGAACGTGAACTATCTCGTGATTCACGGATCGCACGACGGCGACGTCTCGACGTTTCACGGTCTTCGGCAGTTCGAGCGACTGAGGTTCACCGACGGCAAGCCGTGGTTCAAGTCGGCGTTCTACATGTATCGCGCGAACCACGGGCAATGGAACACCGTGTGGGAAAACAAGGACAACGGGCCGCGCAGCGGACGGTCGCTCGACTTGAGGGCACTCATCTCGCCCGAAGAACAGCGTCAGTTCGGCAAGCTCGTGATCTCGGCATTCCTCGAGGCGACGTTGCACGGCAAGAAGGAATACCTCCCGATGTTCCGCGACCATCGCACGGCTGGACACTGGTTCCCGAAGACGATGTACATCACGCGCTTCGAGGAGGGTGGCTACACGCCACTGGCCGAATACGACGAGGACATCGACGTCACTACGGGAACCGTTCCCGGCGTGAGTCTCGTTGGCGACAGCCTCGCGACCTGGAAGGAAGGTGTGTTGCCGTACCGCTCGCGCGGCGACGACCAGCGACACAATGGCGTGTGGCTCGGCTGGAACAATCGCATCGCCGGATCGGATACGATGAAGATGGGCAAGGCGGCGTCGTACAGCATCACGATCTCCGATTCGCTACGCGCAGTGCGGAAGCCCGACTTCAACAGCGTGGTGTATCTCTCGCTTGCGCCGACGAACGACAAGCCGGGTCCGCGCGCGCCGGCCAAGGATTCGACGATCAAGCCGGACACGTCGAAGGCGGGCAAGGCGCGTGCGGCGACGACGGCCGACTCCGTGCGCAAGGCCGCCGACGCGCAGAAGAAGGCGGCGCCGGACACGATCCCAATCGAGATCACCGTGGAGCTCGTGGATTCCTCGGGTCACAGTGCGCGGCTGCCGCTCAGTCGCTTCGGAACGATTCGTCGCCCGCTCGATACGAAGGTCTATCGTCGCGACGGTCGCGACGATCAGCGCTTCGCGACGACGTTCGAGCTCGTGCCTCAGACGTACGTGTTGCCGCTGGCCGACTTCGCGAAGGTTGCGCCGCAGTTCGAGTCGGGACGTCTGACGACGATCCGATTGTTGTTCGACAAGACGACCGCGGGCACCGTAGTAGTGTCGGACATCGGGTTGTCGACGAAGATCGATCCGGCGTTTCTCGCGGCGCCGCTGCCGTAAGCGCCCATGCGCGCTACGTCGTGGGGCTGTGCACTACAGACCTGATGGCGCCCGTGGCTTGACTTCCCTGAATCCTGCGGGAATATCGAAGGTGCCCGCAGGAACGCCGCCCGTCGTGATGCTCGTGACCTGGTTCGTGACCGACATCATCGTCGCCTGCTTGGCCGGTGCCGATCCGCCATTCTTGTCGGCTTTCTTGCTGGCGTCTTCCGCGGCCGACTTGAGCGCGCCGAACATTCCTCTGAGTCCACCTTGCTTCGGCTTGTCGTCCTTCGCGGCGGCGGCATCTGCTGCGGCTTGATTGGATGCGTCGCCCAGGACGAGACTGCGATCGAACGTCATGGCGGCGGGCACGAGCGCGACGTACGTCACGCTGCGGAGCGATATGCCGGGGACTTTCGCGAGCTCTTTCGCCGCGGCTGCAAAGCCCTCCTTGATGCGCGGGTCACTCGCGAAGGCTGCCTGCATACCTTCGGTATGTGCGCGGAATGCATCGCCCGCCTTCGCGGCGTAGGCGCGTTGAAAGTTCTGCATCGCGGCAATTTGCGGCGCGTCCTTCGACATCCATTGGTCCATCAGCAGGACCATGCTGCCGACCTGTTCCGTCTTCCCACCCTCTGGCGTTGCTTCGCCTTCGAGCGTGATGGTGATGAACACTCGCTCCGCATCGTAGCCCGCGACCTTGTCGTGCTGGCCGGGACGTTCGACGGATACCTTGTACTTCATATTCACATCGCCTTGCGGCGCCGTCGGATCCTTGGCTGCCGCCTTTGCCTTGTCGGCTTTGATTTCCTGTTGCGCCGACTGCTTTGCTTGCTGCATCGCCGCCGCCATCTCGGCGAAGGTCATCGACGTGTAGCTCTTCTGCTTCATGTCGATCGACGTCACGCGGCCAGCGTCGGCATCGAGGATCGTCGCGTTGTTCGTCGACTCGATCTTCATCTTGTGGCCGGCGATGTATGACGTCGACGGCATGTTGTGCATGTCGGCGCCGCCCATTCGCGCCGCCATGTTGGCAATGGAGCCGAGTGCGCCGAAGAGACGAACGTCGGCGTTGCTTTGGACGACGACGCCTTGGGCCGTGAGCAGCGAAGGCAACGTCGCGACGAAGAGGAACGTGCGAGCAATGGCGCGCATGTGAGATCTCCAACTGAGAGTGGCGACCGGAGGATGACGACCGCTCGCAGCGCGGTGTATCCACTCACAACATAGAAGATGCCGGGCAACGGACGGAAGGAGTCGTGTCCCTTCAGTAGCGCCGTGGTCTCGAATCACCCCGGTTCCTGTGCGATGCGTCACAAACGCGGTGGCCGAGTACGCTATGAAACTCTCACCGCCGAGTGTGGGCTGGCGAACGGCGTGGATTCGTCGAATGCCGGAGCGAAGATGGCAGCCGATACCTTGCTGAGCAGGCTTTTTTTCGAGCGACGCTCGGTCTCGACACGCTTCGACATCAGGTCGATGAGCTCTTCGAGAATCGCCGGCCGGTCGCGCACGACGGGACGAAACAGCGACGCCGAGATCTCGATGACGGTGGCGATTTCGATCGCCCGCACCGACGCGGTGCGGGCCTGGCCCGTGAGGAACGACGTCTCGCCGACCACCGCGCCGCGGCCCAGCTGCGCGATGACGCGGTCGCGGCCGTTGCGTTTCGCGATCACCTCCAGCTCCCCGTCATAGATCACGAACAGCGACGAGCCAGTTCGACCCTGGACGATGATGCGTTCCTGCGGACCGAGGTGGATGACGCGCGCCCGCCTGGCGACGCCGACGATCTCGTCGCGCGTGAGCACCCGGAACAGGCTGATCTTGTCGATAGCCGACGCGATCGCGTCGACGTCGGGCCCGGTCTCGACGTACTCTCGGTCATGCACGGCAAGCGTGTCCTGGTAGCCGTCCCGCTCCTGCAGGTGCTGGAAGCGCTGCCGATTTCCCGCGACGTGCGTCTCGAGCAGGCTCACCGATTCCGGGATGCACTCCGTACCGCTGAACTCCATCAGCCCGCGGTCGGCGCCCAGTTCGCGACATGGTTCATCGAGTCGCGATACTGCCGGCACGCGGACGCGAACAGGCCGTCCTGGTCGCCGAATGCGCCGGCAACGAACGCCGGCAGGATCTTCAATCCGGCGAGGGCGCCGCGGCGACGCCACAGCACGACGTACCTGAGCGGGTCGCTGAGAAACACCAGCTCGGGAAACGCGTCTTCGTTCATCTTGAGCACCGCGCGCTCGGCGTCACGGAATACGAGATGCCAGGTCTCCTGGCTGTTCACCGCGTTGGCCCCGGCGAGGTCGAGCGCATGACGCAGGTCGTCGTGATGCGCATGAAGAAACGCGAGCGTCGCCTCGCGCTTCCGCATAAGATTGGTGAACGCCACCGGCATCTCGCCGAACCCGGGCGTGTGTCCGAACGCGACCTGTCGCAGCTCCCACACCCGGCGCCACGCGCTGCGGTCGATACGCGTGCGGATTTCGCTGAACTGCGGCGACGTCTCGAACAACTCACGCTCCTCCGTCGTCAGGAGGTCGCCGTCGTCGCGCACAGCCTCAACGATGCCGAGGCAAGTCAGCAACTCCAGATAGAACCCGACGCGAAGCAGCCAGCCGGGGTCGGTCAGCATGCGCTTCTGCTTCGCGATGTCGCCGCGGACCGCGTTCATGTAGAGGTTGGCCTTCTCGACGCCAATGCAGAGCGATCTCGATCTCGAGTCTCAGGCGGAACCGCTCGAAGAAAAGGCTGCCGAATCCGAACGGCGAGGCCGCGGACGGTTCGCCGTCACCACCGAAAGCGCTGAACTCGGCGTCGACGTCGAGTTCCAGAAACCATGCCTCCGGCAGCTGCGACTCGGCGTGCGAGGCGGCCCGTCCGACGGCGTCGCTCATGCGCACCGGTTGAGCCTCGCGGCGGTTCCAGCCGGGGTATCGTGGTGGTCAGCTGTCCGCGATGGTCAACGTGATGGATTGTGGCGAGCAGCCGCGACCCCGCCCGGCATGTCGGCCTGGCCGGTGCCGCCGCTCGCAAGCCGATAGAGGATGAGCATGCGGTCACTATCCACCGCGTTGAGCAGTCCCACCTGCTCGCTCAAGCCGAGCCCGGGCGAGTGCAGCTCGTCCACCGGCCGCCGCCCCGGAACGAAGGGGACGATGTCGAGCCGCAGATCGACCAGCGCGCGGTCGCGCTCGAAGAGCGCGACGTGGCGACGAACCATCGCCGCCTTTTCGGCGATGGAGAGGCCATCGACGTCGGTGCGCAGGAGGTTGTGAAGCTCTCGCGTGAATCGGTGCGTGTCCACCGTTGGCGGGCTGGAGGAAGGGAGCCCGAAACTATCGCCGGAAGCTGCCTCCGGCGAGGCATCTTGAGACATCGGGTCCATGCTGTAGCTTCGCGGACCGCATGACGACTCTCACTGAACGGCAGGACTGGCACGTCAGCTCGGACGGACTCAGGTATCCGAAGGAGCCATGGCATCTCGCCGGCCAGTTCGTGGTGTCGACGTTCGTCGTTTCGCGCCGAAGCCTCGGCGCGCTGCTGGAGATCGTCCCGGCGGGCGAACGGGTGATCGGGGGCGCTGGACGAATCTTCGTCGGCGTGGCCTTCGTCGATTACGCACCGCGCGGCGTCCTGTCGTATCGTGAGCTGCTCGTGGCGCTTCCCGTCATATCCCGGCACGGGGTCAGGTATTCGATTCCGCTGATCTGTGTGGACAGTGCGCAATCGCGAGTCGGGGGACGGGAGCTATGGGCAATCCCGAAGGAACTCGCGAGCTTCGATTGGCGCGAGGGCGGAGGCCGCGTCCATGCCCGGATGTCGCAGGAGGGTCGCGAGGTTGCGTCGGTGGAGACTGGGGGGCGCGTTGCCTTGCCGGGACGATGGCCGCTGCCGCTGCCGACGGCGCAGACGTTGGACGGGCGGACGATCTACTCGAGGAATGCCGTGCGGGCGCGGCCTTCGTTGGTTTCCGCCCGGTGGAAATTCGCCAGCGATGGTCCGCTCGGCTTTCTCGCCGGAGCCCGGCCGTTGATCAGCGTGTCGTTGACGGACGCTGACGTCGCGTTCGGCGTGGAGGTCGAGAGGGCGAGTGCTTCGCTGCCTTGATTTGGCCGCCAGCACGCTGAGCTGGCAAGGGTATCGACGTGAAATTGACGTACGCCGACTCGGCGTGAGCGCCGAGCCGACCAGTGTGACCTTAGTCCCCCGCACCGATGGTGCGGGGCAAGGCTGACGTCAGTTCTAGACTCGCGCCGCGTCCCGCTTGAACATCATCACCGCACCGACTCCAAAAAGGATCGTCCACACGACGATACGTCCTACCGCCCACGCGGTGGCGCCGCCAACCAATGGCGCACGCGCCACAATGCCGACACCATACATCGGCGTGAAGCGCGCGAAGTTCTGCAGGCCCTTCGGGAGTTGGCTGAGCGGCACGAAGATTCCGAACATCGCCATCACCGCCATCAGCGGTCCCACGAACTGCATCACATTCTCGGCCGGAAACAGAAAGCCGACCAAGTAGTCCGAAGGCAGCGAACACCAGTGACGATGCCCACGCGAGTACGCCGGTGAGAGCCAGGTCTCCGGTGCCATGTGAACGCCACTGACCGCACCGATGAAGAACGTGCTGCACACCGCGAGGAGGCCAAGTGTCATGGAGGTAAGCACCTTCATGGCGGCATAGGCGGATGGCCTGAGCGGGGTGGGACGGAGTTGACTACTCCAGCCGAGGCTGCGTTCGATGGCAACAGTGGCGCCTCCCGACGTGGTACCCACCATAGCGCCGTACACGGCCATGCTGATCATGACGTAGGCGGCAATGATGTCCGCCTGCACGCTGTTACGTCCGCAACTGCTGCGGAAAATGAAGAAGAAGACGCCCGGGAATACGATGATGAAGAACAGCGTGCGCCGGTTGCGTAATACCCTCGTAATCTCGAGCCGGAGGGCGGTGACGCTGAATGCCCCAAGGCAGAAGACGAATACGGATTCCACTGTCGATGATGATGAGGGCAGCAGCGTCACCGGCGCATGATTCTCGCCAATGCCTTTAGTGTCACTGCGATCTGAGCTTCGTCGTTCAGAATTGATGGCGAGAAGCGGAGAAATGGTTTGTCGTCGGCATCCGATGATGTCGTCGCGAGGATTCCGAGCTTCCGGAGACGATCCTCCACGACGTCGGGATGTCGACCGACGTCGCAGCAGACGATACCGGAGGACAGCGCTGCCTGTATTGGTGTGACGACACGCACGTTCGGGATGGCGGCCAGCCCTTGTTTCAGGAGCGAGGCAAGACCGTACGTATACTGCTCGACCGCACGCTTGCCGATGCCACGATGGAACGCGAACGCCTCTGACACGGCCCATGCGTATTCGTAGGTCTGCACGCCGCCGGGTGTATTGACAGCCCCGGGTGTCGGGATGGGCAGGAAGCTTGGAATAGTGGGCGTTACGAGGACCCACGCTTCTGGCAGTGCGCAAATAATCCCCGTTCCGCGTGGCCCAAAGAGCCACTTGTGGCACCCGCTGACAAGAAAGTCGCAGTGCAAGTCTTGAAACGCGGTGTTCTCGACGCCGAACCCGTGGACGCCATCGACGCAGAAGATGATCTGGTCCGCAGGTGCGCGCCGTCGATTCAGATCTCGGACGAGATCGCCGATGCGGCGAATCGGCAGCTTCACTCCGGTGGCCGAGTCGACCCAGACGAGTGCGAGCACGCGCGTGTTTTCCCGGATTTGCCCTTCGACTTCCTCGATGATCGTCTGCTGCAAGTCGTCGGTCGTCGGGTCGCGGAACAGGCGGATCTCCCGATATCGGAGGTCGCTCCGCGCGCACCGCGACTGCCACGACTCCCGCCATGCGAAGAACTCGTGGATGCTGAGCAAGACTTCCTGGCCAGGCCGCGCAGCGATGCCATTGGCCAGCAGCGCGAGCCCCATCGTGGTACTCGTGGTCTGGGCGATCACGCTGGTTCCCGTCAGGTTATTCGCTTTCAGAAACTTGCCCAACCCAAGGTACTTTGCGGCATTGTCGGCGACGCGCGCTGCCTGTTGCACCGCGCGCCTCTCGCGCTTCACACCGATGCGCTCGAGGATGTGACCCGCCGGATTCTTGTCTATCGCCTCTCGGTGGATCCGAATGGCCTCTCGCACTCGCTTGGGTGGCGAGGCGACAAGCATCGCGTTCAAGTGGATCAGCGTCGGATCGAGCTCGAACTGACCCTTCACATGACGGCGCACGTGATTCGCGAGCTGGGACCACGCACGCGGCGACACCGTCATGGAGACGTCGGAGCTGGAGACCGCGTTGCCCAGGCTGGGGCAGCGGTACGTGGATTGGCAGCGCCGTCCGGCATCGGCGCCCACTCTTTTCCGACTGGTTTGCGTCCGACACCAACTGCGTGGACGACCGATTCACTGACGCCATCGATCTCGAGATGTTGTTCGATCACGGTCGAATTCAAGGCAGCGACGCAGAACGGCGCGAGTCCAAGCGATGTGGCAGCCAGCGCGAACGTCTGGCTCAAATGACCAGCATCCAGGAGTACCACCCGGTACGCGTGCGGATGCGGGTACTTGTACTGCATCCGCGCGAACACCGATGTCATCACGACGAAGACGGCGGGATCATGGAACCAGCGCTGATTGGGGACGAACCCCGCGAGCAGCTCTTTTGACGCAGGCGACGCAAGCAACGTCAGCGCATGGGAGTCCGGGCAGTAGTGATACGTGCCGTTCTTGAGCCCTTCGATGCCGAGTGCCAGCACGTACGCCTCGATGCTGTGTCGAGCACCGCCGGATGGAGAACTCTTGAGCGCCACCCACTGATCGTCGCCGACCTCCACCCACCGTTGCACACCAAAGGTGAGTCCTAACAATGTGGCCACCTCATTGAGGGTTACGTGACCCTCACCGAACTCGCACCACGTTCGCCTGCTTCGGAGCACATCGGCCAGCTGTCCTGTGGCAGAAAAGCCCGGCAACTCGAGGCGAGGCAGGTCTTGGTACTGCTTCAGCGGCGAGGGGAAGTCGCGGCCGACAAGGAACCGCGCAGTTCCACCGGAGACGTCGGCGGCATCGAACGACACCGGTTGCGTCGCGGCATGAAAGAAACCAGCCACGGGGTTCCAACTCTCCCATGCCGCGAGCGCGCTCTCCGCGGGCAACGGCGGGCGATCTGCGGTGTCAATCGCACCGTCGCGAATCAATTCGTCGATCGTTTGATCGATGACCGATCCTTCCCACTGCGACACCGCACACCGAACGCTCTCACGATTGGTCCACTGGCCAGTGGCATCGAGAATCGCGACGATCAACGCCGAGCACGGACGGCTCGTCCGTGTCAGATAGTTGTAGGCCAGGTGGGTAGCATTCTGCCAATAGGTTACAAGGAAACGGGACCGGCGAATGCCGACGTTACTCGTCACTTGGCGTTGCTACTCGGCTTGTCGCCCGACTGTTCCTTTGACTTAAAGTCGAACTTGAGATACGGTCTGATGTCGTCACGAGTTAAGCAGAACGCCCTAAGGCATTGACTAACACCTTCCAAGAGCATAAGCGCTTGCCTGCGTCTGTATTCGTCGTCGTGTCCCACATCGGCGTCGCGAATTCGGCCATGCAAGGCGTCGATCTCTCGCAGAATGGGCTCGATGCTCTTTGACTCTGATGACATGCGGCGCGTCCTTGGGAGGAGGTGAGATCCAGACAGCGGTCAGTCGGGACACAATACTACTGGGTCTTGGGCAGCGCCGCGAGCCAATTCACGATGACGCTCAACCACGCGCCGCCGTCCTGCATCGACGGCAGGTTGAACAGGAATCGCCCATCCTTTAGGGACACATCGAAGTGCGAGCGCGCACCAGACGGGTTCCGGATCGGTGTCGGGAAGAGGGCACGTGGCGCGCTTGCCGGGCAGGGTGCGGGCCGCGTGAGGTCGAGCATTGCCTTCATCAGGGTTCCGTTTGGACTGAGGAAGTAAAGCTCACCGGGCCTCGCTCCCCACACCGGCTGCACGCCGCCGTCCGAAGACACCTGACAACGCACGCCTGTGACAGGAAACTTCTGGGCGTAGATTTGGGCCTCCCCGGATTCCTTGGACACATAGGCCAGGTAGTTACCGGCAGGAGCAACGCGACCGGCCGCCTGATGGCCTGGGCCAGCGGCCAATATCACTGGTTCGTCGAGCGCGGCGAATCGGCGCGCGACGAGATCGTAGTCGCCGGCTTCGTTTTGCTCGGCGAGGATAAGCGCTTCGTCGCCGCCTGACCAATCGCTCAAAACCGGGTGGCGAGGCACCCTGAAGAGCACCTTCGGTGCATCGGACCGGTTGATCTGCTTGCGGTAGATAGCGAATCCACCGGGCTGCTCTGCGACGAACGCGAGGGAGGCACCGTCGGGCGACCAAACCGGAACCAGTGCTTGGGCATTCTCGTCGGGAAGCACGCTGGACACGCCCGTAGCGAGGTCCACGTACCGGATGTCGCTCAGAGTTGCGCGATACGTTTCGAACGCGAGATTGCGTCCGTCCGCCGACAAATCGGGGTTTCGCACGCCGGGGGCAGAGACAGTTCCGCGAAAAGCGCCAGTCGTATCCCTCCATTCGAGCCGTGAGATATCGCGAGAGTGACCGCCGGCGAAGACCAGCACGCCGTTTTGCGATGCAGTGAATGCGCCATAGTACTCGAACGACGTGGCCACGCTGTCGGCAATCACCATTCGCTCTCCCGCGAGCGAGCCGGACGTGACGTTGAAGCGCTGCGCGACGAGCGCCCCGTCGTGCACGTAGAGGAGATAGCCATTGGAATACACGGCGCTTGCCGGCGACGCGACGACGCGCTGCCCACGTGGCGAATCCACGGAGCCTAGGTAGACGCCACGCACGGAGTCGACATTACTCTTGACGAAATAGAGAAATGTGCGGCCGCCGGGAAGCGCGTGTGGCCACACGTGACCAATTTCACCGCGCGCCGTTGCCGGTGTGGTAAGCTGGCGCGGCGTCGAACCCGAAAGCGACGTGAGGAAGATGCCGCCCTGCATTCCCGGTGCGTACAGGATCGTCCCGTTGTCAGCCCACGAACCACCCTGCGGATCGGACGACGTCGCCACCAACGTTCGGCTGGCGCCTCCCGAGCGATCGACGACGGCGAGTGAGCGGCCTTGGAAGAATCCGATGGACTTTCCATCGTGTGACCAAAACGCCTTGGAGCCGAAATCAGTACCACGAATGCGATGCGCGGCACGCTCTGCCAGTGGCTGCAACCACAGATTCACCATCCCGCTCGAATCGGTGCCGACGAAGGCGATGTCGCGCCCGTCCGGCGACACAGCGGATACGTCGCGAAGGTCATCGGTAAACTGCACCCCAGACGGTGGCGGGACGTTGAAGGTGACGACCCGAGGATCCACGTCGCGTGACCTCAATATCGGCGTTGTCGCCACCACGACGAGAATCCCGACCACTATCCCGAGGCCGGCGAGGGTGGCAACTCGTCTCGAGTGCCAAGGTGCGGGCGGGGGCGGAGGGACGGGGGGATGGTCGACGCTCAGCTTTAACGCGGTCGCAAATTCCGAGGCGCTTCGAAAGCGGTCCGCGGGTACTTTGGCGAGCGCTTTCTTTAAGACCTCCTGGGTTTCGAGCGAGATCGTGCTCCGCACGATCCTGATATCCGGGACGGGCTCGAGCGAGTGCCGGGCCATCACTGCCTGTGGCGTCCGACCGCGAAAGGGCGGTTCACCGACGAGCATTTCGTACGCAACACAGCCCAGACTGTAGATGTCACTGCGGTGGTCGACGTCTTCCCTTCCGCTCGCCTGTTCTGGGCTCATGTAATGAACCGAGCCCACTGCGAGGCCTGTGGAAGTCAGCCGCTCGTTTCCCGCCGTCGCGATAGCACGCGCGATCCCAAAATCTGCCACCAATGCCTGCCCACTCGACATCAGGATGTTCTGTGGCTTGATGTCGCGGTGAACGATGCCACGCGCGTGGGAGTAGTCGAGCGCCGATGCGATCTGGCGTGTGAGCTCCACCACATCATCGATCGCTAACTGCTTGTCGCGTCGAATCAGCGCTTCCAGCGACATCCCCTCGATGAATGGCATGACGTAGTACGGAAGTCCGTCGCTTTCACCCGAGTCGTATAACGATGCAATGTGGGGATGCTCGAACGATGCGACGACGCCGATCTCGCGCAGGAATCGTTCGGCGCCGATCGCTGCGGCCAACTCGGGTCGCAGGACCTTGATGGCCACCTGTCTCGCGTGGCGCCGATCAATCGCCAAGTACACGATCGCCATCCCGCCTGCCCCGATCTCGCGGATCAAGTCGTACCTGTCGCCAAGTCCCGCCTGCACTCTCTGAATCATGTCGTCCGAGTCAGCCATTCACGCTACCAACTGATCTCTACGCAGCCGCCCAACAAGCGGCCATCGGCGGCAGAAAACTCGATCATCACGTGGTAGTCGTCGTCGCTAACAACGACCGTGATTGCAAGCCGGCAGGGATCGGAGTAGATCGGTCACCCGTGAACGTTCGAAGTGTGTGTGCGCAACCTAGTGAGGATGTAGAAAAGGAACCGCTACATCTTGGTGCGCGGGAACTCGCAAGGCAATTGGTAAAGTTCATGGGGGTCGCCCTTGTACGCCGCGCGCGTGTCGATCCGAACCCTCCGCCCGCTTCCGTCCCAATCGCCGCTACAGGTACATTGATACCACCCAGCGGATTCTTGGCGGTCGATCTGGCCAAGCAGCTCCTCCCCGGCCCCATCGAGCATGCGGTCTCACCTTTTCGAGCACGAGATCGACGTGTTGGCCTTTGATGCTCGCCTCCGCAATGATGCCACGGGCGCGACCGCCTACCCGTCGAAGATGCTGCTGAAGGTGGTGCTCTGTGCATACGCGCACAGCATCGTGAGCAGTCGAGGGAGATACGGTCCCTGAAAGTCGCCTGGCCTGCGAATGAGCAATCGCACCGACAACGAGACTGCGAAGATCACGGCGCTAAAAGCCTCTCTGGGCACGGCAATGTGCCAGCCAGCTTCCCGACCAGCCACAGCCGCCGTATTGTTGTACATCTTCACATTCAGCCTTCCGCAGCGACGAGTCCACCCGGGTGATTGGCGAATTCGGAGCATTCGAGTACCCGCTCGCCGATCGCTATCGGTTCGAAGCCGAACTGGGACGCGGTGGCATGGCCACGGTCTACCGCGCGCAGGATCTTCGTCTTCACCGCTCGGTGGCGATAAAGATGCTCCATCCGGCGCTCACGAGCGAAGTCGGTGTGCGTCGTTTCGAATCCGAAGTTCGCATCGCCGCCGCGTTGCTGCACCCGAACATCGTCGGTGTCCATGATTGTGGGGAAGCCGGTGGCCGGCTGTACTACGTAATGAATTATCTCGGTGGCGAAACGCTGCGGGCGCGCCTCACGAGTGTCACGCAACTCCACGTCGAGGACGCTCTTCGGATAACGGAGCAGGTCGCGGAAGCGCTCCAGTACGCGCACGATCAGAACATCGTCCACCGCGACATCAAGCCCGAGAACATCATGCTCACCGCGCATCGCGCGTACGTGGTGGATTTCGGTCTTGCACGCGTCGTTGACGCGATCGACTCGGAGCGTCTCACAGCGAGTGGCATCACCATTGGGACGCCGCAATACCTCAGTCCCGAGCAGGCCGAAGCGTGCAAAAACGTTGGACCCGCGGCCGACCAGTATGCGCTCGCGTGTACGCTCTACGAGATGCTCGCGGGCGAGCCGCCCTTCACCGGTCCGACTGCAACGGCCATCGCCATGCGGCACGTGCTCGCGACACCGACGCCAATCGAGTTGCGACGCACATCGACCCCGGCCGCCGTACAGGTTGCGGTCATGCGTGCGCTGCGCAAATCGCCCGCAGAGCGATTCGACGACATCGGATCGTTTTCCTCGTCATTGCGGGTTTCGCTCCACGAGGGCGGAGCACCTCGTCCGGTCGGCTATGGCGCGAGTTCCTTACTCTTGCGACGCATGCTTCGCCACCTCCTCGGCGGACCTGAATAGGCCGACACTGCCCGCCAATTTGAGGTAGGTGCTGTCGCCCACAGACTTGATTGGCCGTCTCCACATTGGTCGTCCACAGCAGGTTCGGATGTCGCGCGTAGCGGTGATGAATCAACGCCTCCGGGCAATAGCCCCGTACCGCTCTGGGGCACAGCCCCGCGCCGCCATGGGCCTAGCCCTGAGGCGACTGACCGTTCAACCGACGTCCACCAACGCGCGTCGGATGCGGACCGGCGTACCGCTAAGTCGCGGAAGCGGATTTCGCTGTGCCCAGGCACATCGGGTAGCGTGCTCCTTCGTGCCACCTTCGTCCGACTGCTCTAATCGAATTGGTCAACCACTGCAGACATGCTGAACGAGAACACAACCGTGCAGCGTCACCCGCAGCGCTGAAGCAGCAGTGGCGCTATGCAGCCGCCAGCTGCCGCCCGCACGCCGCACAGAACGCAGCGGCCGGCTCGTCCACGGAATGCCCGCACGACTTACACGCACCCGGCAAGTAGTGGCCGCAGTTCGAGCAGTAGATGGCGTCCGGCTCAGGTCGCGGACCACACGTCACGCACTCCTTGAGACGCGATCGATAGGCGAGCACCGCCGCCTCCACCGCGTCGTCCGGCACCGCCAGCGACTCCCCGCGGCGCATCGCAGCCAGCGCGCGCTCCGTGTAGCGCGCGCGCAGCTCGTCGTAGTCGCCGTCCGATAGCTTGCCCGTTGCGCGATCGAATTCGATCTCGCGCAGCGCAACCACCGCTTCCTGCTCGGCGGCACCCGACAGTTGCTTCGCGGTCTCGGGCGCGCGAAAGGGAGTCATGCTCGCACCGGCAAACAGCGGATAGAGCACGAACACCAGCGCGCCCACGGCGAGCAGTGTTCCAATGGCGAGCGGAATCACTAGTCGTCGCGGCGGACGGCCGCCTCGAGCTTCGCCAATTCGTCCGACGTGCCGCTCGTAGGGCGCGGCGACGCCACGGCGGTCTCGCGCTTCTCCGCCAGCTTGTTCTGCATGCGGCGCAACACCACCGTGAGGACGACGGAGCCCGCAGCGAGTACCGCGAACGGGACGACGTAGCCGGCAAGGTTGAACCCTTCGCGCGGCGGCGCCATCAGCGCGCTCTCGCCATACGTCGTGACGAACGCAGCGATGATCTCCTTCGCCGAGTAGCCGCCTTCGACGAGTGAGATGATGTCGCGATGCATCGCGGGCGACACCTGGCAGCTGAAGTCCGTCGTGCGGCAGATGTAGACGTCGAGCGTGCAGCCGCACTGGCAGCGGATCTGTCGCTCGAGCGCATCGCGATCGTCGTCCGGCATCGACTTCGCGGCACCCGGCTTTGCTGGACGACGGACGGTCTTTGCCGCGTCCTGGTCCATGTCGAACAGGTTGGACGTCGTGCCCTGTGCCGGCGCGGCAGGCTGCTGCGCGCGCAACACTTTCGCTCCGAGGAGCCCTGCCCCGCCCAGTGCTGTCCGGGCGAGGAAATCGCGGCGCCGCATCAACGCGCTTCGACCAGCTCGCGCTGCGACGCCAGCGTGGCGACATACCCACTCGGCGCACGGCGACGCTCCGCCTGCGGCCACATCACGATGAGACCACCGATAGCCATGATCATTCCACCAATCCACACCCAGACAACGAGCGGGTTGAAGCTGATGCGCAGTTCCGCCGTGTCCTCGCGAACGCCCGCGAGCACCACGTAGAGATCGAGCTTGGCGGACGACTGGATGCCGACCTCCGTGCTGGGCTCGAACTGCGGCTGCTTGTTGCTGTCGTAGTATTGCCGCTTCTCGCTCGTGAGGATGCCCTGCGGCACGCCATCCCGAGTGACCTCGAGACCGATCGCCGTCACGAAGCGGTTGAGCGTCTCCGACGTCGAGATGCCCTGACTCACGAAGCGCCAGCGATGGCCGAGCGGATCGACGAGCTCCTTCGCCTCGCCCGCCTTGAGCTGGACGTCGTGATCCTTCTTGAACGCGAGTCCGGCGAACGCGGAGAAGAGAATGACGATGCCCGCGTGCACGATGTAGCCGCCATAGCGACGACGATTGCGCGCGATGAGACGGACGGTCGCGACGGGTAGCGCCTCGCCATGAATGGAGCGACGCGCGCCGATGCCCTTGTAGAACTCCTGCAGAATCGTTCCGGCGACGAACCCTGCGAGCGTGTACGCGACGAGCGCATGCCCATTGCGCATGCCGAGCGCGATCAACGTGCTACCGGCAAAGAGACCGAGGAACACCGGCAGCGCGAACTGACGACGCAGATTCGACGTCGACGCCTTTCTCCAGGCGATCAGCGGCCCGATGCCCGTGAGCGCCAGCAACAGCAGGCCGAGTGGGACGTTCACCGTGTTGAAGAACGGCGGACCCACCGTGATCTTCGAGCCGCGCACCCACTCGCTCAGGATCGGGAAGAGCGTGCCCCACAGCACGGAGAAGGCGATGCCGACGAGCACGAGGTTGTTGTAGAGGAACGCTGCCTCGCGACTGATCATGCTCTCGAGCGTCGCCGTCGCTTCCATGTCCTTCAACCGCGTGGCGACGAGGTAAATCGTAGTGGCCAGCGAGGCAAAGAAGAACGTGCCGAACCAGGTGCCCACCGGCGACTGCGCGAACGAGTGGACGCTCTCGACGATGCCGCTGCGCGTGAGGAAGGTGCCGAAGATGGCGAGGAGGAACGTCGTCACCACGAGCACGACGTTCCACTTCCGCAGCATCCCGCGCTTCTCCTGAATCATGATGGAGTGCAGGAACGCCGTGCCCGTGAGCCATGGCAGGAAGCTGGCGTTCTCCACGGGATCCCACGCCCAGTAGCCGCTCCATCCCAGCTCGACGTACGCCCACCACATGCCGAGCGTGATGCCGACGGTGAGGAAGAACCAGGAGATGAGCGACCAGCGTCGCACGACGAGCAGCCACGACGCGTCGAGCTTGCGGGTGATGAGCGCGGCGATGGCAAAGGCGAACGGAATGGCGGTGGCCACGTAGCCGAGGTAGAGATTCGGCGGGTGGATCGCCATGCCGGGATTCTGCAGCTGCGGATTCATCCCCTTTCCGTCAGCGGGAATCCACGCCATGCGGTCGAAGGGATTGGCCTTGAAGCAGGTCGTCGCGATGAAGAACAGCAGGATCAGCGCGAGTGTCCCGCAGGCCCACGGCGCGAGCTCACGCGCCTTTTCGCGCACCGACCAGATGGCGATCGACGAATAGCAGGACAGGATCAGCGCCCAGAACAACATCGACCCCGCCTGACCGCCCCAGAAGGCGGTGAAGACGTAGATCTTCGGCATGTTCGAGCTGGTGTGCGATGCGACGTACGTGAGCGAGAAGTCGTGGGTCAGCAGCGCGGTCCAGAGACCGATCGACGCCAGGATGATCATGATCGTCGTGGCGTACAGCCCGCGACGGCCGCTCGCCACGAGATCCTCCCGACCCATCGAGCCACCGGCGAACGACGTCACCGCCGCCCACGCCGTCATGAGCAACGCGACCCACAGCGCCAGCTCCCCGATGAGGATCACGCCCGCGCTCCAGCTTTGTAGCCCGGCGTCTGCTTGTACTTCTCGGTGCCCGGCTGGCCCGGCGCATTCTCGTAGCGCGACGCGCACTTCGCGAGCAATGTCGTCGCGTGGAAGGTGCCGTCGTCACCCATACGTCCCTCTACCACCACGTCGACACCGTCCGTAAACGTGTCTGGCGCGATGCCCCGATAGATGACTGGGAATGCCTTCGCCCCGTCGGTGACGTTGAACGCGTATTCCTTGCCGCCCGGAATGCGCTGAATGGAGCCGGGCACCACGCGCGCGCCGATCTTCACGCCGGTGTTCCGGAACGAGGGGTCGGCGTCGAGCTTCGTGGCAAGCTCGGTGGGGGTCAGGTAGTACATGCCGGTGTCCTTGATGGACGTCGTCATGAGATACCCAGCCGTCCCCAGTACGAGGGCGCCACCGATGAGGAATTTCGTTCTTGGGGAGGTCATACAAACGGCCCAGAAAGGGAGGTTTCGTACTCAGCCAATATAACGATAGCGGAGGATCGCACAGCTAGGCTTTTCCCTACGCTCTCAGCGCTGGGTCCTGACGAGCAACACCGTCATGGCGCCAGCGCCCGCCGCGTCCCAGGTGAGGTCCTTCACGCTGAATTCCCCCTTCACCCGCAGGTCACGCAGTTCTTTGCCCACCCCCACGGCGGCCGTCGCCGCGGATGCGCCCGCAAGCGCCGCCCCGTGCCCCAACCCCGAGGTCCGAAGCGCCCCATACGACATGCTCTGCACGAACGCCGAGGTGAAGAAATGCTTGATCTTGTCCTCCGCCAGCCACCGATCGCCCGGGGGCGACGCCGGGTTCAGCGAGAAGACCAGCCACAGTCCGCGCATCAGGCCACACTCCTTTGATGCCGTCGCCCGACGAGTCGTTGCCGAATCAGGCTGAGCGACCGGTCGAGCAGGGCCCGATGCCCAGCTCCGTGCACCCAGCTGCTCGCGCCGCTCGGATGCGGCAGGGGAATCGCCACGGAATGCCCGCCCTCGTGCTCGACGTCATGCTCTCGGCCGACGACCTCGTCGAGGGCCACGGCGCCGAAAAAGCGGTCGATCGCCAGCCGCCCGACGGGAATGATGAGCGGCGGACGGATGATCCGTAGCTCGTCGCCCAGCCAGTCGCCGCATCGCGTCCGCTCGGCCGGCGACGGAACACGGTCGCCTCGGCCACCAGCGTGCGGACCCGGATAGCAGCGCGTGATCGCCGAGATGTACAGCCATTCGCGGGCGGTCGGTTCGTCGAGGCCGGCGTCAGCGAGCCAGCGAAAGAGGGTCTTGCCCGCACGGCCGGCGAAGGGACGTCCACCACCCATTTCCGTCTGCCCAGGCGCCTGACCCACGAGCATCGCACGCGGCGCCCGCGCCGAGGAGACGATCGGTACCACGCCCGGCGCATTGTTGCAGCGACGACAGCCGGCGAGCCGATCGCAGTGGTCGTCGAGCGCGTGAGCAAGCGCGAGTGGAGTGCGCGAGGAGTTTCGAGGCATCTGAAGGTCTACCCGCCGACGTCGCCCGGGTTGCCGTTCGCAACGAACGCGTATGGCGGCCGCACGATGCCCTCATCGGTGATGATGGCCGTGATCAACTCCGCCGGCGTCACGTCGAATGCCGGATTATAGACGGACGCCGCGGGAGGCATGATCAAGGTGCCATTCCATTCGCGGAGCTCGGCGCCATCCCGATGCTCGATGGCGATGTCGCAGCCACTCGCCGTCGCCGCATCGACCGTGGACATCGGCGCGGCCACATAGAATGGAATGTCGTGATATCGAGCGGCAAGCGCGAGCGCGAACGTCCCGATCTTGTTCGCGACGTCGCCGTTGGCGGCGATGCGGTCCGCGCCGACGATCACCAGGTCGACCGCACCGCCCTTCATCAGCGTGGCCGCCATGCCATCCGCGAGGACGGTGACGTCGATGCCCGCCTGCGTGAGTTCCCACGCGGTGAGACGGCTCCCCTGCAACAGCGGACGCGTCTCATCGGCGAACACGTGTACGCGTCGGCCTTGCTCCTTCGCCAGATAGATGGCCGCCAGCGCCGTGCCGATGCCGCCTGTGGCGAGAGCGCCGGCGTTGCAGTGCGTGAGCACACTGGCCGTCTCAGGGAGCAACTCGAGCCCGTGTTCGCCGATCCGTCGGCACATTGCACGGTCTTCGTAAAGAATTTGTGTGGCTTCGGCGCGCAGCGTGGCGAGGATCTCGCGAGGCGGTCCCGGTGTAATGCGAGCGGTGCGGCACATTCGTTCCATCGCCCAGGGCAGGTTCACGGCAGTGGGCCGGACGTTCCCGATGCGCTCGCACAGCGATTCGGCGGCAGCGACGAAGTGCTCGCGCGTGTCTTCTGTATTTCGTGAGAGAGCGACGACCAACCCCATCGCCCCCGCGATGCCGATGGCCGGTGCGCCGCGCACGGCCAGCGTCGCGATCGCGTCGCAGACGTCGTCGGCCGTACGCAACTCGCGGCGCACGAGCTCGTTCGGTAGCTCGCGCTGATCGATGATCTCGACCGCGTCTCCTCCCACTGACCACCGTACCGACTCGACGACCGTCATACTGGAAACTTAGCCGACATCCTCCCAACTTGGCGCAGGCACCCGTGCCCTGCCTCCCATCATTCCCGACACATCATGCGACTCCTCCCGCGCCTCGCGGTGCTCCTCGTCACCGCGCTCCCCGTCGCGGCCCAGTCTCCCGACCTCTCGGCGCGACTGCCCGTCGATACGGCGGTTGTTCGCGGCCAGCTGCCCAACGGCGTGCGCTACCTCATCCGCAGGAATGCGCTGCCACTCAATCGCGCTGAATTGCGGCTCGTCGTGAATGCGGGCTCCATCCTCGAGGACGACGCGCAGCGCGGCATCGCGCATTTCGTCGAGCACATGGCCTTCAACGGCACCAAGCGCTTTCCGAAGGCCGACATCGTCAACTTCCTCGAGCGGTCGGGCGGGCGATTTGGCGCCGACCTCAATGCCTATACGTCGTTCGACGAGACAGTCTATCAACTCCAGATCCCGACCGACACGGCCCGACTGGTCAACACCGCGCTCGACATCCTCGAGGACTGGGCGCACGACATCACCTTCGATCCGGCGGAGCTGCAGAAGGAGCGCGGCGTCGTCATCGAGGAGTGGCGCACGGGACTCAGCGCGGAGACGCGCGTGCAGAACAAGCAGTTCCCGGTGATGCTGCGCGGCTCGAAGTACGCGATGCGCCTGCCCATCGGCACGAAGGAGAATCTCGAGAAGTTTCCCGCCGCGCTCGCACAGAAGTTCTATCGCGACTGGTATCGGCCCGAGTTGATGACGGTCGTCGCCGTCGGCGACTTCGACGTGAAGGCGATGGAAGCGTCGATCCGCGAGCGCTTTTCGCGCATTCCAGCCTCCGTCAAGCCGAAGCCGCGCGTCTACGCCAACGTGCCGAATCACGCCGAGACGCTCGTCTCGATCGAGACGGACAAGGAGTATCCCAATTCGTCCGTCGCGCTGCTCTGGCTCCGCGATCGCGACAGCACGCGCACCGTCGCCGACATGCGACGGCAGTTCGTCTCGTCACTCTACGACGGCATGGTCAACGCACGCTTCGGCGAACTGTCGCAGCGTCCCGACGCGCCCTTTGCCTACGCTGGCTCGGGCCGGGGCTCGTTCGTGCGCACGAAGGACGTCTACCAGCTCTACGCCGGCGTGAAGGAGAGTGGATTCGAGAGCGCGGCCGAAGCCCTGCTCGCCGAGGCCGAGCGCATTGCGCGATTCGGCTTTACGCAGACGGAGCTGGACCGCTTGCGCACGAACTATCTCCGCAGCCTCGAGCAGGCGTACGCGGAGCGAGCGAAGACCAACTCGTCGGTGTTCGCCGGCCAATATGTCAACGCGTCGCTGTCGGGCGGGCCGATTCTCGGTATCGCGAACCAGCAGGCGCTGGCGAAGCAGCTTTTACCGACGATCACGCTCGCCGACGTCAATGCGCTCGCCCGGTCCTCGTTCACGGCGACCAATCGCGTCGTGCTCGTCGCGGCGCCGGCGAAGCCTGACGTGAAGGTGCCGAACAGCAAGGCGATGCTCGCCGTGTTCGACAAGGCCAAGGGCGCGACGCTTGTCGCCTTCGTCGACTCGACGTCCGATTCGCCGCTCGTACCCAAGCCGCCAGCGCCGGGCAAGATCGTGTCGGAGCGCACGATCGAGGGCACCGACATTCTCGAATGGAAGTTGTCGAACGGCGCTCGTGTGCTGCTGAAGCCTACGGATTTCAAGGAAGACGAAGTGTTGTTCTCGGCGTACAGTCCGGGAGGTGCGTCGCTGTTGCCGGACAAGGACGTCATCAACGCAGACCTCAGCAGTATCGTGCTCTCCGTCAGCGGTGTCGGTGACTTCAACCAGATCACGCTCGGCAAGAAGCTCACGGGCAAGCGCGCCGGCGTGCGCTCGTCGCTCAACGAAACGAGCCAGTCGCTCGGTGGCTCAGCGTCGGCGAAGGATCTCGAGACGATGTTCCAGCTCGCCTGGCTCCGCATCACACAGCCGCGCGTCGACACGAGCGCGTTCCTCGCATTCAAGAACCAGGCGCGATCGGTGATGGCGAACCAGCGCAACACCCCGGAGGCCGTGTTCGACGACACGATCACGGTGACGATGGCGCAGCACCATCCGCGCGTGAAGATCATCGCGCCAGAGCTGCTCGACTCGGTGGATCTCCGCCGGTCGCTCGACATCTTTCGCGAACGGTTCGCCGACGGCGGCGCGTTCACGTTCTTTCTCGTCGGGAGCTTCAAGCCGGATAGCGTGCGACCGCTCGTCGAGCGGTATCTCGCGTCGCTGCCGGCGCTCAATCGCGGCGACAAGGCGCGTGACGTCGGCATTCGTCCACCGACTGGCGTCATCGAGAAGACGGTACGCATGGGCGTCGAGGCGAAGGCGCAGACGCAGCTCATCTTCACCGGCGAGTGCAAGTACAGCTACGAGAATCGTGTCGTCCTCAACGCACTGCGCGACCTGCTTGACATCCGGCTGCGCGAGGCGCTGCGCGAGGACAAAGGGGGAACGTACGGCGTGAGCGTCGGCGGATCGTGTCACCGCATTCCCACAGAGCGCTACGAGATCACCCTCTCGTTCGGCAGCGCGCCGGAGCGTGTCGATGAATTGGTGAAGGCGGCCTTTGCGGTGATCGACAGCGTGAAAGCGGGCATCGTGAGTGACTCGAACCTCACGAAGGTGAAGGAGATTCCACTGCGCTCTCACGAGACGGCGCTCCGGCAGAACGGTGCGTGGATCTCATCGATGGTCGACGCGGATGAAGACGGTCGCGATCAGCGTGACTTCCTGCAGCTGCCGGAGATCCTGAATGGCGTGACACGTGAGAAGATTCGCGACGCGGCGCGGTTCTACCTGCGGAAGGATCAGTATGCGCGGTTCACGCTTCTGCCCGCGACGAAGACCAGGTAGGCAAGAACAACTACGGTCTTTACCGCAGAGGACACATGTAGTTCCGCACTCGCGCCCTGACTCAGTGATGCGTCTCGGCGCCACGGTACAACGCCGCGCGACGAGAGAGCAGCGCAGAATCGGCCGGGCTGTGCGTGAGACCCGCCGCATACGCCGAGTCTGCAGCGGCCGGACGACCCAACTGCTCCATCGCGACACCGAGGAATAGCGCCGCGACAGGAGCAGTCTCCGAATGCATCAGCGGACTCGCCGCGCGCACGACCGCTTCGGGACCTGCCGCACGACCGACCGCATCGAGATACAGCGCGACGAAGCCAGGCTCGCCACGCGCGTCGCCGTCCTTGAGCAGCGGCGCAAGTGTGTTTGCCGCGGGGCCAAACCTCCCCGCCGAGTACTGCGCCTGGCCCACCTCGAAGCGGAGTTGCCGATCCTTTGGCGCCATGGCGAACGCTCGTTCGAGCAACTCCATCGCACGCAACGTGTCACCGCGCGCGCGAGCATCCATGCCAAGCAGCTTGTAGCTCAGATGCTCGTTCGGCTGCGACTCGGCCAGCCGCTGCCAGAGCGATCGATGGCTCGTCCACGCGATCGCGTAGTGCGTGCCCACCAGCATCGCCCGCCCGACCACGATCGCGATGATCACCATCGCCAGGCGACGGCCGAACTGCGGCAACCGGTTGAGACCCCACGCGAGGGCGAACGCCACGCCCACGGTCGCGCCGAACAGCGTGCGATCGGAGAGAATCTGCCCCGTCGCCTCGAGGAGGTTGGACGCGGGGAAGTACGTCAGCACCACCCAGGCCAGTGCAACGAGCGGCCGCCGATCGCCACGGCGCGCCATGACGACGCAGATCGCGGCCAGCGCGATGACGATGGTGAGACTGAGCACCGCGAGTCCCACGCGATGCGCTGGGAAAATGCTCGGGCCATAGAACGGCGACAACGCCGTCGGCCACGAGAGCATCCCGACGATGCGCGGCCAGAGCGACAACATCACGACGACGCGATCGGGACCGGACAGGTCGCTCAACCCCTGCGCGGCGATGGACGCATGCGACACTGGCGCGCCGAGGACGACGACGCGCGCCATCAGCACCGCCGACACGCCAACGAGCGCTGCGAGCCAGGCACGCGTGTTTCGCCGCGCGAAGCTGGCGAGCACTTCGGGGCGATCGGCCTGTCGCCATCCCCATACGGTGAGCGCGGCGAGTGGCACGGCGAAGAGTCCGGACTCCTTCGCGCCGATGGCCGCCGCCGCGAGCAACCCGATGCCGAGGGCCCGCCACCAGTCGCGTCGCGCGTCGGCTGGCGTCGGCTCGGTGCTGCCGATGGCCCACACGAGCGCCGAGGTGCAGATCACCATCAGCAACTCGGAGCTGTTCGCGATGCTCGCAATCGCCTCGACGTGCAGCGGCTGCGTCGCAAACCACGCCGCGCCGACGAACGCCGCACCCGCCCCGACCCCGCGACGCAACATCCACCACACGCCAAGCGTCGCGAGCGCAGCCAGCACCAGGGCATAGACGTGCATCCATCGCGCGGAGCCGTTCGTCAGGTTCCACATGCCCGCCAACAGCGCCATATGGAAGGGCCGATAGAGACCCAACGCGTCGACACCTTCCGACGGCCAGTACGGCTGCGACCAGACATGCGCGATCGCACTCCACCCACGCAGCAACACGTTGTCGCGAATGATCGTCGTGTCGTCGTAGACGAACGGCGCGCGCACCGTCGGCAGCAGCGGGCCGACAGCCAACAGCACCAGCAACACCACGCGCGCGACGAACGAGCGCCGAGGCGGCGCGGCGCTGCTCGTGCCGGAAAGGCGGTCGATGGAAGGCGTGGTCACGTACCGTCAACCTACCCGCGTCGCTTCAGCCGAGCCACTCCATCAGGCCTTTGCGCGCTTGCGTCGCCGACGCTCGGGAAAATGGGCGTCGAGAAAGCGGATGAGCGCGCGCTCTTCCGGCGAGTGCGCGTACGCATCCGCACTCGGCGAATGGCGCGGTGGCAACTGGATGGTTTCGCCTTCATCGACGTACTGGGCAATCACCATCGGGTGGACGTACGACGCGCGGCAGATGGCCGGCGTGTTCCCGAGCTCCGAAGCGACCAGCCGCATCGTCGTGGCGACATTGCGTTTCGCTTCCGTCGGCGAATCTGCGGGGCCAAGCTCGGCGAGCACCGTCGCGGCACGCAGGGTACCGCCCCAGGTGCGAAAGTCCTTCGCGCTGTAGGGGACGCCGAGCGTTTCATGGAGGTACGCGTTGACATCGGACGCGGTGAGGTCGCGCCACTTGCGGCCGTCCTGATAGCGGAAGAGTCGCGCGCCAGGCGTCTCGAGATGACGCTTCACCAGACGCGTGAGCTCCCGATTGGCGACGACCTGCCGCTGCTTGACCGATTTCTTGCCGACATAGTTGAACACGGCTCGCCCACCGGCGATCTGCACGTGCCGCTTGCGCAGCGTCGCGATGCCGAACGTCTTGTTCTCGGTTGCGTATTTCTCGCCGCCCACGCGGAAGAAGCTTTCACTGATGAGCCGCACAGCCGACGCCGCCGCCGCGCGCTTCGATGGCGTGCGCGACGCCGCATGCGTCCGCACGCGCTTTCTCAGCGCGGGAAGCTCCTTCGCCAGTTCGCGCACGCGGTAGTACTTGCGCAGTTGTCCGCGGGCAACGGCACGCGCGTGGTAGCGATATTGCTTTCGCCCCTTCGCATCCATGCCCCACGCCTGCACCTCCGCGCTCGCACTCGCGGCGATGTGCACGTTCGTCCACGCGGGCGGCACGGCGAGCATCCGAACGCGATCGAGCGTGCGCTCGTCGCGCACGGGCTGTTCGCCTTTCCGGAGATAGCGGAATCTCGTCTTGCTGCCTTCACGCGTGATCCATTCGGCCATGACGAGCTGAAGGGCAAATTGTGGTCCGCTCTGTATCTTGACTTCGTCGGGCTTCCGCCACCATCGGCCTCAAATCAACGCCAACACGAACAGCAACTCCCATGATTCTTTTTCAATTCTTCCAATCCTAGTCCTACTTCCTTCCTGTTCGTTTGTCTGAGTGGCCGGGCCAGCTGCATTGAACCACCCTCCAGTCTTCGAACCACCAATGTCCTACGAGCTTCTCACGTTCCAGGTCGCTGACCGAATCGCCACTATAACGGTGAACCGGCCGGACAAGCTGAACGCGCTCAACGACGCACTCATGGCAGAGCTTGCGCAGGCCATGACGGAAGCGGTCGAGCGGTCGGACGTCGGCGGCGTGCTGCTCACCGGTGCGGGCCGCGCATTTGTCGCCGGCGCGGACATCGGTGAGCTCGTCGACCAGACCGCGGTGGAAGGCAAGGCGCGCGCCGAGCGCGGACAGCGCACGTTTCGCCAGTTCGAGACGTCGCCGAAGCCCACGCTCGCCGCGGTCAACGGTTTCGCACTCGGCGGGGGATGCGAGCTCGCCATGGCATGCCACATTCGCATCGCGTCGGAGAAGGCGAAGTTCGGGCAGCCCGAAGTGAAGCTCGGCATCGTCCCCGGCTATGGCGGTTCGCAGCGCTTGCCGCTGCTCGTCGGCAAGGGCCGCGCGCTCGAGCTGCTGCTCACGGGTGACATGATCGACGCGACCGAGGCACATCGTATCGGATTGGTCAATCGGGTCGTGACGCCGGAGTCTCTCATCGACACTGCGCGCGCGATGCTCACCACGATGCTCGCGCAGGGACCGCTCGCCATCGCGCAGTGCATCGAGGCGGTGGACCGCGGACTCGACATGGGGCTCGACGACGCAATCGCACTCGAGGCGTCGTACTTCGGGATGCTGTCCGCGACGGCCGACAAGGCGGAAGGCATGCGCGCGTTCCTCGAGAAGCGCGCCGCGACATTCACGGGCACCTGATGATCGCGGCGGACGCTCGCGTCGTCCTGCGATCGCTCGCGCTGCGGGACTTTCGCAACCTCGCCCGGCTCGATCTCACCTTTCCGCAGGCCGGTGTGGTCGTCATCGGCGACAATGGTCAGGGAAAGACGAACCTGCTCGAGGCCATTTATTACCTGCATCTGCTGCGGTCCGTCCGTGGCGCCCGCGACGTCGACATCGTGCGATTCGGCGCGCTCGGCTTTCATCTGTCGGCGCGCGCCGATGGCGGCGTGAATCACGAGATCTCCGCCGGCTTCGAGCGGCAGGGCAAGCGCAAGCGCGTGAAGCTCGGCGGCTCCGAACCACAGCGGTTGAGCGATGCACTCGGCGCCCTGCCCTGCGTGCTCTTCTCGCCCGCCGACGTCGAGCTCGTGGCCGGCGCGCCGACGGCGCGACGCAGATACCTCGACATCCTCCTCGCGCTGTCGTCGCGCCCGTATCTCTCCGCGCTGCAGCGCTATCGTCACGCACTCGCGCAACGCAATGCCGCGCTGCGCGACGCGATGAAGTCTGGCGGCGCCAAGGCCGAGCAGCGCATTGCCGTCTGGGAGGCGCCGCTCGCCGAGCATGGCGCGGTGCTGTGGTTGGAGCGCGTGACGTGGGCCGAGCGGGCGGCGCCGAGGTTTGCAACGGTCTGCGCAGCGATCGGCGAGCAGACAGAGGTGGCGATGCGCTATGCGTCGTCGCTGGAGCCGGCGGCGCGTACGCTCGATGATGTGAGGAGCGCGTTGGCGCGCGGACTCGAAGAGCGTCGGCAACTTGATGTGCGGCGATGCATCACCCATACGGGACCGCATCGGGACGATCTCGCGCTGTCGCTCGGTGGACGCGAGCTGCGCGCCTTTGGGTCGGCGGGGCAGCAGCGGACCGGGGCGATCGCGTTGCGGCTGCTCGAGGGCGAGACGCTACGCGAGCGGCTCGGTGTGGCGCCGATGCTCTTGCTGGATGATCCATTCGCGGAGCTCGACGTGCATCGCTCGTCGAAGATCCTGGAGTTGCTCGGCGAACAGGCGATGGGTCAGACGCTGTTGACCGTGCCGCGAGAGAGCGACATTCCGCCCGCGCTGACGCAGTTGTCGCGGTGGCGGATCGCCGCCGGTGTGATCACCGCGGACGTTGCGGATGATGTCCAGGCGGGTGCGGCGTGAGTCCGGCGAAGAAGAAGCCGTCGTCGTTCGGTGACGTGCTTGCCGATGTGCTTCAGAACGCCGGCATTGCTGCGCGGGTCGAGCAGGCGGGGATCATTCCCGAGTGGAGCACGCTGGTGGGCGCGCAGATCGCGAACGTGACGGAGCCACAGTCGATTGCGGCGGATGGTACGCTGTTCGTGCACGTGACGACGAACGCGTGGATGATGGAGCTGTCGATGATGGAGCCCGAGCTGTTGCGTGCGCTGAATGCGAAGCCGGATCGGATGGCGGTGAAGAAGATTCGGTGGCTTCTTCGACGAGGCTGAACGACCCGTCATCCGTCCTCTGTCGTCCGTCGCGTGTCTTCCTACCCGTCATGCGTACTTCGTTTCCGTGGCTCCGCTCAGTGGTTTCGGGCAACCGAACACGGATCACGGGTGGGCGAACGCGCGACGGACGACGAAGGACGGATGACGGGCTCTCGCAGCTCCCGTAAGCTGTTGAATCTCAATGCCTTATGATGCGCTTCGCCAGTTGCATTCGACCGTGAAATCGTGTAGGTTGCCTCGTCTGTGGCAGCGACCCTTTTTCGGTCTCTCTTCGGTGGTCGTTTCCGGCACATTTTCGAGTGGAGTTGATGACGAAATCGAACGATAAGCCTGCGACGAACGAGTACGGCGCAGGCCAGATCACCGTGCTCAAGGGCCTCGAGGCGGTGCGCAAGCGCCCAGGCATGTACATCGGCTCGACCTCCGAGCGAGGGTTGCATCACCTCGTGTACGAAGTGGTCGACAACTCCATCGATGAAGCGCTGGCCGGCTTTGCCGACAAGGTCACCGTCATCATCCACGCCGACAATTCCATCGAAGTGGAAGACAACGGCCGAGGAATCCCGGTCGACATCCATCCCATCGAGAAAATTCCTGGCGTCGAGCTGGCGCTGACGGTGTTGCATGCCGGCGGAAAGTTCGACAAGGACTCCTACAAGGTGTCCGGCGGACTGCACGGCGTCGGCGTGTCGGTGGTGAATGCGCTCTCCGAGCGGCTCAAGGTGTGGGTCAAGCGAGACGGGAAGGAGCACTACATGGACTTCATGCGCGGCGCCACGCAGACGAAGCTCAAGGTGCTCGGCGACGTGCCCAAGAAGGCGACAGGCACGAAGGTCTGGTTCAAGCCAGACCACGAGATCTTCACCGAGCTGACGTACAACTACAGCACGCTGGCGTCACGCCTTCGCGAGCTGTCGTTCCTGAACAAGGGCGTCACGATCACGCTCAAGGACGAACGCGCCGAGCAGGAGAAGGAAGAGACCTTTCTGGCGAAGAACGGGCTGCGCGAGTTCGTGCAGCACCTCAACACGAGCCGCAAGGCGCTGCATTCCGAGGTCATCTACCTCGACACCACAAAGGACGACGTCGGCATCGAGCTCGCGATGCAGTACAACGATGGCTATCAGGACACCGTGTTCTCCTTCGTGAACAACATCAACACGCACGAAGGCGGCACGCATCTCACCGGCTTCAAGAGCGCGCTCACGCGCGTCATCAATCAGTACATCCAGAAGTCGTCGCTCGCCAAGAAAGACAAGGAGATCGTGCTGAGCGGCGACGACGTGCGCGAAGGGCTGACCGCCGTCCTGTCCGTGAAGGTGCACGAGCCACAGTTCGAAGGGCAGACCAAGACCAAGCTGGGCAACTCCGAGGTGGAGTCGGCGGTAAAGACGGTGGCCAACGAATGGCTCGCCGCCTACCTCGAGGAGCATCCGCGCACGGCGAACATCGTGATCGACAAGGCGATGTCGGCGGCGCGGGCGCGCGAGGCGGCGCGCAAGGCGCGGGACCTCACGCGTCGCAAGAGCGCGCTCGATATCGGCAACCTCCCCGGCAAGCTCGCCGACTGTCAGCTCACCGATCCCGCGTTGTGCGAGATCTATCTGGTGGAGGGTGACAGCGCCGGGGGGAGCGCCAAGCAGGGCCGCAAGCGCGAGTTCCAGGCGATCCTGCCCCTCCGCGGCAAGATCATCAACGTGGAAAAGGCGCGCATCGACAAGGTGCTCTCCAACGAGGAGATCCGGACGATCATCACGGCGATCGGCTCGGGGATCAAGGACGAGTTCGAGATCGAGAAGGCGCGCTACCACAAGATCATCATCATGACGGACGCCGACGTGGACGGCGCGCACATCCGCACGCTGTTGCTGACGTTCTTCTACCGGCAGATGCCCGAACTGATCGAAGCGGGATACATCTACATCGCGCAGCCGCCGCTCTTCCGCGTGTCGAAGGGGAAGGAAGCGTACTACGCCTACGACATGAAAGAGCGCGACGCGATCGCCAAGCGTCTCGTCGCGGACGGCAAAACCGGGATCAACGTCCAGCGCTACAAGGGCCTTGGCGAGATGAACGCGGACCAGCTGTTCGACACGACGATGGATCCGACCACACGCACGTTGCTCAAAGTGAACGTGGAGGATGCGTATTCCGCCAACGAGATGTTCACCAAGTTGATGGGTGACGAGGTCGAGCCGCGCCGGCAGTTCATCGAGGAGAACGCGAAGTTCGCGTCGAACCTGGATATCTGATCCTTCGGCGCTTGCGCGCTGAAACCGACGACCTGTTGTGCTTGCGCTAGACAGGAGACTCGTGCGTCGGAACGTCGCGCGCCATATACTGCGTCAGCGACGTCGGCGGAGATCGCCCTCCCGCGAGTGAGGACGGCACGAGTGCAGGAACGCAGAGGCGACACGACGACCGAGACTGTGCACGTCACGTCCCCTTTCACGGGCGCGGGCGCGATGCGCGCGGCGTGCCGCGAGCACGACTGGTCGTCGACGCCGCTCGGCCCTGTGGCGACATGGTCGGCCGCCATGCGAACGGCGGCTGCCACAGTGCTCGGCAGCGGGTTCCCCATGATACTCCTCTGGGGGCCGGACCTCATCCAGATCTACAACGACGGCTACGCCCCGCTCCTCGCGGTCAGGCACCCCGGCGGACTCGGGCAGCCGACGCGCGAATGTTGGCCCGAGGTGTGGTACCTCAACGAGCCGATCTACGAGCGCGTCCACGCCGGCGAGACTGTGACGCTCGAGGACGCGCACTATCCGGTGCGGCGCCGTGGGCCCGACGGACCCGTCGAGGACCTGTACGTCACGATCTCTTATAGCCCAGTCCCCAACGACATGGGTGACGTCGGCGGTGTGCTCGTCACCCTGCTCGATACGACCGCGCAGGTGATCGGGCGCGCCGCGCAGGCGGAACAGGCGCGGCTGGAAGCAGGGCTCCGGCGCGCGCGTGAGGAGACCGCGCTCGTGCTCGACCAGGTGAGTGACGCGTACCTGCTGATGGACGGCGACTTCCGCATCACTGCGGTGAATCCGAGCGCCGAGCGCGCCATGGCAAGGCCTCGCACCGACATTCTGGGGCGGACGCACTGGGAAGCGTTTCCAGAGTCGGTTGGCGCGGAACCAGAGCGGCAGTACCGACGGGCGGCGGCCGAGCGGGTCGAGGCCCACTTCGTCCACCACTACGTCGGCGAAGGGTATGACGTCCACGTCGAGATCGACGCGTACCCAACGGGGGTCAGCGATCTGGCCGTCTTCTGGCGCGACATCTCCGAGCGTGTGCGAACGTTGCGCGCCCTCGAGGTTGCGCGCATCGATGCCGAAGCCCGGGCCGCCACGCTCGCCGCCGTGATCGAGAGCATGCCCGACGGGGTTCTGGTCGGGGGGCCGGAGGCCATCACGCTCGCCAACCGGGCGGCGCTCGAGCAGTTCGGCGAGCTCTCGGTCGAGGGGCTGCAAGCGGCGGCATTGGCGGCCGGTCCGGCACGACCCCTCCCTGATGTGCTCTTCGACAAGGCCACCGGCGCAGTCGTTCCCCTCGCAACGACGCCCGTCGCCCGCGCTCTGCTGGGCAAGCCCTCCCACGCGCACTTTCTACTGCGCGCGCTTGACGCGGCGGACTCTGCCTCGGCCCGCCCCGTGCGCGTCGCGGCCGCGCCCATCGTCGGTGTGGGCGGCGCCATCCTCGGCGCGGTGGCCGTCCTCACAGACATGTCGCGAGTGGAAGAGGCCGCGGCCGAACGCGAACGCCTGCTCCGCGAGCTCGCGGTCGAGC
>JBDSML010000193.1:0-5613 GCA_039915865.1 Gemmatimonadaceae bacterium
TGAAGGTCAGGTCCGGGCCGAAATTCGCACGGTAGTCGAGCCCTTCCGCCAGATTGACCGCGGCGTACAGGGTGCCGAAGACGCGGGTGCGGAGATTGTCGTTCTTCCAGTTCGCGATGTCAGAGAGTGGGTTGTCGCGCTGCGCGTCAGCCGTGGGCTTGAAGATGATGTTGCCGAGGCTGTCGTACGGAACGCTGAGTGGGGTGTCGGCGAGTGCCTCACCATACAGGCCATCGCCGCGCCCCAGGTTCTGAAGGCTACGCACGAGCAACGCCGACCCCCCGGCGCGGAATCGGTTCGTGGCCTGGCCTTCGTAGTTCACGCGCATGCTCTTGCGGTCGTAGGCCTGCGAGAGCGTGGTGCCGATCTGCTTCAGCAGGTTGCCGCTGACCGCGAACTGATTGCGATCGTTTCCGCCAGTGACCGACAGCTGGTGACTGACCTGCGAACCTTGCCGGGTGATGAGCTTCTGCCAGTCGGTGGACGCGTTGTTCTTCATCGCCGCGATCTCCTCCTGGTAAAAGGTGACCGCGTCGCCCTCGGCGCAATCCGTCTGGGACACGACGCCCCCGCACTTGTAGAGCGCGGCGCTTGTGTTGGGGTTGCGGTAGGCTTCTCGCCTGTAGGCGGCATACCCCTCTGGGCCGAACACCTCGACGGTGCGGGCCACCTTCTGCGCGCCGACGTAGGTGTCGTACGTGGTGCGGGTGTTGCCGGCCCTGCCCTTTGTGGACGTCACCAGCACGACGCCGTTGGCGCCGCGCGAGCCGTAGATGGCCGTGGCGCTTGCATCCTTCAGGACCTCGATCGACTCGATGTCACTCGGATTCAGGTCGCCGATGCCGCCGGCCATGGGAATCCCATCGAGCACGTACAGGGGATCGTTCGAGGCCTTCAACGAGCGCTGCCCGCGAATACGCACACGAACGCCGTCGCCCGGCTTGTTGCCGGTCGAGACAATGTCGACACCCGGAATGCGCCCCTTGATGGCATCAATGGCGTTGGTCACGGGCTCCTGCTTGATCTCGGCCGCAGCCACCTGGCCAATGGCTCCGGTCACATCGCGCTTGGCGAGTGAGCCGTATCCGGTGACGACGATCTGCTCGAGCTGCACGGTCTGATGCTTGAGCGAGATGTCGGCGTTGGCGGTCTGGCCAGCTCTCACCGGAATGCTGTCGATGATGACCGGCGTGTATCCGATGGCGGACGTGCGGATGCGGTACATCCCGGGCGCGAGGTTCGCGATGGTGTACCGGCCGGCCGTGTTGCTCGTCACCGTGGTCTGGGTGCCGAGCAGTGTGACTTTGACTCCCTGGAGGGGGAGGTTGCTCTCTGTCCCTGTGATGACTCCCGTGATCCGTCCCGTTTCGCCCTGAGCGGCGGCGCGCGAGAGGGGCAGCAGGAGCGTACAGGCAGCTAGCACACTGACGGTGGTGAGCCGACGCTTCATGATGGGCAATGCTCCGTAGTGAGACGGATGATGAAACAGCCGAAAAGCACGAACGTCCTTCGAACGACAACGGCCGGCAGCGGTCAGCTGACCCGGCAAACCAGCAGTTTGCTCTATCTTGGAACTATTGAGGACCGAAGAGGCAAAACGAGTGTTCGGAATTCGTGTGAGGCGGAATCGTTGGTGCGGAGAGTCAGCGGCTGACGCGACCGCCATTCGCGCGCGAAGGAGCTCGGGGACCAATCAGGTCGCGCGTCGTTTGTAGCTGCGAGGTACGAATTAATGAACCAAGTGGAGTTCTGGCACAAACGTGCATTTACTCATTCACGAGGCCCGCTGGGCGCGACCATCGTATCGCCCCCTCGAGCTTGGCGCAAGATGGGAAGTCGAGGGCTTCCTCACCCCACACTCATTCCACACCAGAGAATGTCCGGCCAACTGACAATCCAGCTGTACCTCGCACCCCTCACCACGACGGTTCGTCACATCCGCTGTTTTCTCATACCAGGTTCTTACGGTATCCACCCTGCGATCCACCAGCTCGGCGAGCGATTCCATGCCCCGCGGCACGAGCAGTCGCGAACCCACCGCGCCGATCGCGAGATGCGGCGTTGCCGAGTGGTGGAAATCGCGCTGGTTCATGCGTGTCACGGCGTGTGGCTGAGGAGCGACTCTGCCGTCGCACGATCCGTGATCAACACGTGCAGCATCCCCGCCTCGAGCGCCGCGGCGATGGCCGCAACCTTGTCCGCTCCACCCGCCACGGCGACGACGCGTCCAACGTTGCGCAACTGGTCTGTCGTGATGCCGAGGATGCGGTCGTCGAGCGCCGTGCGAACGGGCTTTCCGTGGGCGTCGAAGAATCGCAGTGCGACGTCGCCGACGGCTTGCCGCGTCGTAAGCTCCTTCCGCGCCTGCTTCGACAGCGTGTGGCCATCGTTGAGCACAGCGTTCGATGCGAGTGATCCGAGTCCGATGAACACGGTGTCGAGCTTGTCGAGCTCATTGAGTGCGGCGCGCACATGCGGATCCTTGCGGAGTGCGTCACGGACCGCCGGTGTAGCAACCACGCCGGGGGCCGGCAATAGCACCGCCTGCGCATCGAGCAGGTTGGCCAGTCGTCGCACCAGCTCGGCCCCATACTGCGCCGCATCCGGTGGACCGAGGCCGCCAAGGATCTGCACCACGCGCGTCTCCGCCGTCGGCATCGGGACCATCGCGTTCACCATCGCGCTCAACGTCTGCCCCCACGCCATGCCGATCGTCTCGCCGGTACGAATCGTCCGCGCAAGGTACTGCGCCGCCGCTGCTCCGAGCTGCTTCCGCAACAGCTCGGCGCCCTGGCCTGGACCACCCTCGACGATGTGCACCGTCTGCAGCTTGAATTGATCCTCCAGGCTGGTCTCGAGATCGAGATGCAGTCCACGTGGCGACGCCACGGTGATCTGCACATAGCCGAGATCGCGCGCCTCTTGCAGCAGTCGCGAGATGGTCGGCCGCGAGACGCGCAGCCGCTCGGCAATCTCCTGCTGGGTGTGATTGCGGAGGTAATACAGCGCGCTCACCTTGCCGAGGAGGTAGGGATCGGGAGCCGATTTTGGACGAGGCATCAGTTTTGTCTGAGAAGAGTCAGAAGTTGAACCGATCGATGTTCTGCTTGTTGAAGATGAAGGGCGCACCGAGGCGCACTTCGTCACCTGCGACCTCGAACGTGCCGAGCGCGCCGGCGTCGAGTGTCGATGCGCCTGGCTTGAGCTCACCGCTCGCCGCAGCCTGTGCGACGCGCACGGCGAGCGCGCCGAGGTCCATCGTGTTCCAGAGCACGATGCTCTCGATCACGCCGGACTTGATGTACGGGCGACACATGTTGGGGAGCGAGAGGCCCGTCACCTTCACGTCCGTGCGGCCCGACTGCTTCACGGCCTCGGCGGCGCCAGGCACGGCAGGAGCGGCGATGGCCATGATCACCTTCACCTTCGGATGGACCTTGAGCACCGTCTGTGTCTCCGAGAATGCGCGGTCGCGATCGCCGTCGCTCGGCTGCAGCGCGACGAGCTTCATGCCGGGATACTTCGCGGCGAGTCGCTCGCGGATGTACTTGATCCACTCGTTCTGGTTCGCGGCGCTCAAGCTCGCGGTGATGATCGCGAACTCACCCGTTCCGCCCATGATGCGCGCGGCTTCGTCGGTGAGCGTGTAGCCGATCCCTTGCGGCGTCGCCTGGTTCACGAAGAAGTCGCGTGCGTCCTTCTCGGCGTCGGCGTCCCAGGTGACCACCTTGATGCCCTTCGCGCGCGCTTTCCGCAGCACCGTCGAAATGGCCTCCTTGTTCTCCACGCTCACGGCGATTGCGTCGACGCCGCGGGTGATCCACGCCTCGACGACTTCATTCTGCTTGGCGGGATCGAGGTCGGTCGGACCGTCCCAGAGCAGCTCGACGCCGAGCGCGGATGCGGCAGAATCGGCGCCCTTGCGTGCGCTGATGAAGTATGGATCGCCTTTCGCCTTGGGCATCATCGCGACGATCGCCCTTCGAGTAGCAGGCGGTTGCGTGGCCGATGTCGGCGGCGAGCCTCGCAGCTCCTGTCGCAGCGAGCCGACGAGGATCCAGTTGCTCACGGCGACGATGAGCGCCCCCGCGAGGATCACTGCACTCAGTACGGCCACCTGTGAATTCCGCACGTCGGGTTGCTCCGTTGCGATGGTTGAGAGACTGGGCCGCGCCTTGGCCCGTCGCGTGAACAGGTCGACGACGATCGTCCCGACGAGAAGGACGCCGGTGAGAATGCCCGATAGTTCGGCCGGCTGTCCCGTGAGGCGGAGGCCATTCTGCAGAAGCACGATACTGAACAGTCCGAGCACAGTGCCGAGGATCGTGCCGCGTCCGCCGAAGATCGAGGCGCCGCCGAGGACGACGGCCGTGATGGCCATCAATTCGTATCCGGTGCCGGCGTCGGACTTCGCTTGCCCGAGATGCGCCACGTAGATGACAGCGGCAAGGCTGGCGGCGAATCCGGAGAGGACGTAGACGCCGGCGAGCCGTCGGCCGACGGGAATGCCGGCGTATCGTGCGCCCTCCGGCGAATGGCCGATCGCATACAGCGCCCTGCCCACCGTCGTGCGATGTAGCCACCACGCTCCGCCAACCGCTGCAGCGATGAGGATGAAGAGCTGTGTCGGCACTCGACCACCGACGTATCCCTGACCGAGCGAGAGAAAGGACGTCGGAAATCCGGAGTAGTGCTGGATGCCGCCTGTCACACCTTCGGCGATACCGCGAAAGAGCGAGAGCGTTCCGAGCGTGACGATAAGCGGCGGAAAGTTCAACCGCGTGATGAGTACTGCGTTGAGTGCTCCACCCGCGACGCCCAGCAGCAGTGTCAGCGCAATGGCCAACGGCATCGGCAGGCCGGCGTCGCGCCAGAGGAATCCGAGGACGATCGCCGCGAGCCCCATCATCGAGCCAACCGATAGATCGATACCGCCGCTGACGATGATCGGCGTCAGCGCCAATGCGAGCAGGCCGATCTCGACGCTGAGCCGCGTGATCTCGAAGGCATTGCCGGCTGTCGCGAAATTGTGTCCGGCAATGCCGAAGACGACGCACTCGGCGACGATGACGAGCAGGAGGACCCACTCGTTGTTGGGAAAGAGCCGCTCGCCGAGTGGCGCGCGCGCGTCAGCGGGCAACAGCGCGGGCGCGGCCAGTTGGGTTGCCATTGAGCGCCATGCGTGCGAGTGCCGCGTCGGCGACGAGCGCCGCGAGGATGATCAATCCCTGAATTGCCTTGGTCCAGAACGGGTTGATGCCGGCGTACGTCATCGCCGTGCCGATGGTGCCGAGCAACAGCACGCCGAGCAGCGTGCCGAGGACGGTGCCGCGTCCGCCGGTGATTGCCGTTCCGCCGACGACTACCGCCGCGACCGCCTGCAGTTCGAGGCCTGTGCCCGCGTTGCTCGGCACGGTGGTGAATCGCACCGCATTCAGCACCGCCGCGATGCCGACGAGCGCGCCGGTGACGGTGAACACCGCGAGCGTGACACGCCGTGGATCGATGCCCGCCAGTCGTGCCGCCTCATCGTCAGAGCCGACGGCGTAGATGCTTCGACCCGCCTGAAGATTGCGCAGCGCCCATCCACCGGCGATGAGCATCGCGATGGCG
>JBDSML010000161.1:0-8131 GCA_039915865.1 Gemmatimonadaceae bacterium
ACGAGCACCGCCGCCGCCTCCTGACCTTGGAAGCGGTCCACCGTTCCCACGCGCGCACCGCTCGGCAGCGTTTCCTCGAGCAGCTTCACCTGCATGTTGTACGGGCTCACGACGAGGATGTCCTCTACGCCGATCTCGTTGGTCTCGCCCAGACGATTGACCCATTCGCGGCCGAGCAGCGCGTCGTAAAGTTCGGCGACGCGCTCCGCTTCCTCCGTGCTGCGCTGCGAGCAGTCCTCGTGCACCACATGCGCGAACCGCAGTCCCGACTCGGCGACATCGTCGTCGCCTTCGGCATCGACGACGATCCGCTGTAGTGCGGTGGACTCGTGCGCCCGGAGACGGCCGTCGTAGTAGGCGTCGGACACGAACGCACATAGCGCCGGATGCATCCGCCACGTACGCGCAAGCAGGATCCCGCGATCGCGCGGCACCGTCGCCCAGTCGCGCATGAGATAGTCGAGCGCCGACACGCCACTCCCGCCCGGATGCGCACCCTTCACCGGCTGAGCGAGCTGCATCTGGTCGCCAACGAGTACGATGTTGCGCGCGCATCCGCCCATCGCCACGACGTTCGCAAGACTGACTTGGCCCGCCTCGTCGATGAACAGGTAGTCGAGTGCACCATCCAACTCGGATCGAGCGAACAGCCACGCAGTGCCGGCAACGAGTTGATTCGATTTGTCGTCAGCGACCTTGTTGTCCTTCGTGTCGACGATCACGCTGCCGCCCAGCTTCTGTTCATCCTTGCTGTACTTCTTCATCCCCTTGAAGACGACGCCGCGCTGCTCGGCCACATCCTCCACGCACGCCAGGAGGTTGTTGATGGCCTTGTGCGTCATGGACGTCACGCCGACGCGCTTGCCACTCGCGAGGAGCGAGACGATGGCGTGGGCAGAGGTGAACGTCTTGCCCGTTCCCGGTGGTCCCTGGATGACGAGGTGGGTATCCTGCATCCGCCCGATCGCGTCCACGGTGCCGGCGAGAAGGTCGTCCGGGTCTTCACTCCGGAGTATGATATCGCCCGCCATCCGAGGCACGTCGCGCCTCAGGATACTGAGCACTGCGGCGCGGCCATCAGCCTTGCCAGCGATCACGCCTACAGCGAACCGTTCGATGGCATCGCGTAGTGACGTGTCGTCGAGCGGGCCGTCGGGAATGAGCGCGAAGTCGTCAATTAGTGCGGCGCGCGATGGCCCCACCTTGAGCTCCAACCGCCGTCTTGCCTCGTCGAGTGCAACGATCTCGAGACACTCGCCGGTGTCCGCACGAACAGCCTTGCCCTCCCCGAGCTTGAACTCCTGGTCGGGAAAGGTGAGCGTGTGCACCATCGATCGCTTCTCGGGGCGTGGTGAAATCGCGGGGTCCCGCACGAGGCCACCGATGCAATCGATGTCGTCGATATGGAACTCACGTGTATTGTCGCGCCGCTTGAAGAAATCCCACCATTCGCGACGCGCCTCGCGGCGATGGAACTCGAGCAGATGACCGAGCAACTCACGCCATTCGAGGTCGCCGTCGGGCGCGCCGGCGGTTAGCTGTTCGCGCAACTCGAGAACGTGCGCATCGGCCAAGCGCCGCTTCGCCTCCTTTTCGGCCTCGGCGACTGACTTCTCTTTCTCCGGATCGAACCACTCCACCTCTTCCGGCCGGAGCGTGAGTAGCCAGTCGCGGCACTGCATCGTCGAACGGCAATCGAAGGCGTTGTAGACCTCGATGTCCCTGAGGATTGCGTCATCACGGAGAACGAGCCACCGCTCGAACGCGACAACGCTGTCGCCGCCGGACTTGATGGTCTCGGTGCGCTCCTCCGCGAAAAACACCTCGAGGTTCTTGAGCGAGTAGGAGGGCTCGGAGATGCGGATGCCCTCGCGCACGACCTTGTACAGGTCGACGAGCTTGCGGTCGCGAAGCAGGTCGTCCACCTCGTTCTCGCGCGTGCCGTACGCCTGGGCGAGACGCATGATGGCGTCGTCCTGCTGTCGCTTCGACGTGCCGTACTGGCGTGCCAGTCGCCGCAGCGCGGTCTCTTCGTACGCGGCGTAGTGGTAGACATACGCCTTCAAGAAACGCTTGAGGCGCTCGACGATGAAGTCCAGCGCATCTTCGAATGCCTTCTTCTCCGACTCTCGGTCGTACGCCCAGAAGGCGCGGAACGTTTCCCCTCCGTTGTCGTCGAGGAAGTGGAACCCAAAGAGATATTCGAGCGATCCCTCCGGTGAGTAGACTGGATCGCCCTCCATGTCGAAGAAGAGGTCGCCGGGATCCAACTGTGGTAGTCGGGCGAATCCCCTCGATTTTTCCAGCGGCAGTGTCTCGACGGCGTTTGTGCCCGTGCTGCGCTTGCCAAGTTGAAGCCTCGCCTGGTCGCGCAGGCGTCCGAGGGTTTCTGGCTGGAGCTTCGGAACGCTTCGGTCATCAGACAGTTCTGCGAGGCTGCGAAGAGTCGCGACTCCGGCAGAACGAAGCTTGCGTGCCTGTGGAACAGCCAGGCGCGCCACGAGGCTCAAGTGATCGGTCTCTTCCCACTCGTGCCCACAACGGCCGCTCCAGCGACACATGCCGCAGTGTTCGCACGGCTCGGCGGACGTCTCGCGCGCCTCGTCTGCCATGAACGAGAGAAAGCGCTTCTTCGCTGCCTCGCAGTAGTAGATGTAGTCGTTGAGCGCGAAGGAAAACTGAACGCTGTCGCCAAGTACCACATGGGCGCTCGCAGGCATGAGCTCCTGCTCGCCTGCAACCAACTGCGAATACAGGCAGAGCTGGAGCACGTGCTTTGGCTTTGCCGAGCGGGCAAGCTTTGTGTCGGCGACTTCGTACGACCAGGATCCAAGCGCGGACGGTTTCCCGACACGCAAGAGGAAGTCGGAGTACCCGTGCCATGGGAGCTCGACGAGCGCACCCTGATAGATCACGTCCACGCCATCGCGCATTGCCGCGCGCGTTGTCTCGGCCATCGCATCCAGCGAGTCGACGCGCGCGATCTCGCGTACGGAGCGTCCTTCACGCTTGAGGAGCTCGAGGTACTGCGCCTCGTGCTCGTTGCCCTTCAGCTTGAGGAGTTCGAGGTACGGGTCGTCCTCGTCGTCATCGATCTTGATGACGCCGCTCGCGAACTGGATGTCGAGTGCGGAGCTGTGCGTGCAGCCGAGGAAGGTGAGGAGATCCTTGGCCGAGTAGAGCGGGATACCGTTGTGAAATCGCATGGAGGTGGGGTAGGAAGCGGCATCTTCGCCAACCTATGGAACAGTGGCGTTGCTAAAGGTTAAAGCCTATCTTAAAATAAGAACTCGGGCTTTGAAAGAACTTTTAACAACGGCGGGTCATGAAACGGGGCGCGACGGGCAGGTATCTCACCCTCACCGATACCGGTGGAGAGCGGGTTCGTGCTTTCGTACCGGCGCCACTTCCGCCCATCCCAGCGCTTCAGATCGACGGCGAGCTCCGGGAGAGGCTCGACCGCGCTCTGGTCTCGCTCGGACGCCTGGACAGCGTGACCACGCTGTTACCCGACACGCAGCTTTTCCTCTATACCTACGTCAGGAAGGAGGCAGTTCTCTCCTCGCAGATCGAAGGTACCAAATCCACGCTTTCCGACCTGCTCCTCTATGAGGCGGAGCAGGCGCCGGGCGTCCCGATGGACGACGTGGCCGAGGTGTCCAGCTATGTCGCCGCGCTCCAGCATGGCCTCGAGCGTATCGCCGGCGGATTCCCGCTCTCCAACCGCCTGATTCGCGAGATACACGGAATCCTCCTGTCCAACGGGCGCGGTGCGGACAAGGATCCCGGACAATTTCGCCGCTCGCAGAACTGGTTGGGCGGTACACGACCCGGCAATGCGATCTACATCCCACCCCCGGCGACTCACGTACCCGAATGCATGGGAGTTCTCGAGCGGTGGCTTCATGACGAGCCGGAACGCACGTCTCCGCTCATCAAAGCGGCCCTCTCGCACGTGCAGTTCGAGACGATTCATCCATTTCTCGACGGTAACGGGCGCGTGGGCCGATTGCTCGTCACGCTGTTGCTCTGCGTCGAGAACGTGCTCTCACAGCCGTTGCTCTACCTCAGTCTCTATCTCAAGCAGCATCGCGAGGAGTACTACGAGATGCTGACGCGAGTGCGGACGACAGGAGACTGGGAAGCATGGCTGTTGTTTTTTGTCACTGGAGTCGAGCAGACGGCGATGGGAGCGGTGGCAACGGTGCGCCGGCTCGTCACGCTCTTCAAGGATGACAGAGAGCGCGTGGCGACGTTGGGTCGTATCAGTGGCTCGGCGCTTCGCGTGCACCATGCGCTGCAGGAACGACCCGTCGACACACCGACGCGTCTCGCCGAGCGGACAGGACTGACGTTGCCCACGGTGAATTCGGCGTTGACGAGCCTCGGCGGAATCGGGATAGTCCGTGAACTGACGGGTCGACGACGCGGTCGCGTGTACAGCTATGCGAAATATCTCGCGGTCCTGAGCGAAGGCACCGAACCGTTGAGCTGACCACCCGACCTGAACTTCCTAGCGCCCAAGGGTAGAAGTGACCAGGTTTGGCTCTGCACTCGAGGTCCCTATGTCCTATCAAAATCTCCGCATCGCCGCGGTACTTCTCCTCGCGCTTCCCACACTCGCGAGCGCCCAGGGCGGCATCATCGCCGGCACAGTCCGCGACACCGCCAATCGCCCAGTTGCCGCCGCTGACATCAGCGTCCGACCCGGCCTGCTCCGCACCCGCACCGACTCTGCCGGCAAGTTCATCCTCACCGGCCTCGGCGCCGACAAATACACGGTCCGCGCCCGCAAGATCGGCTACGGCCCCACGACATACGACGTCGACCTCTCGCACGCTGGACGCGTTGATATCTCGCTCGTATTCGACCAATCGATGCCGATGCTCGACACCATCAAGATCGTTGCTGGTCGCTCGTGCTCCGAGTGGTCGCTCGACGGCTTCGTCTGTCGCCGTAAAGGCGGCGGCGGCGTCTTCCTCGACTACACCGACATCGACGACAAGGAAGCCCTCTACACCGCCGACATCTTCCGCGACATCAAGGGCTTTCGCACGGACGTGCGCGGCACGCGCTACGGACCCGTGCGCTACGTGCGGGCGAATCCTCCCTGGGGATGTATCACCCAGCTCGTCGACGGACGACCGGCATCTCCCGCGCGCCCGGTGCCGGAATTGCCTGTCGATCTCCTCGCCGTCGAAGTGTATGCCCGGCCGGACTCGGTGCCCAAGGAGTATCAGAAGTACACCTGGCCCGACGGCGGCATCACGAAGTCCGGCCGCTGCAGCGTGATCAACTACTGGACGCTGCGCGCGCGTATCGAACCCAGATAGCGGAGCAACCTGAAATGTCCGTCGAAGCCTCGCGAGTCCACTCGACGATCGATGCGCCACCCGCCGCGGTGTGGACGGCGCTCACCACTCCCGCGACGTTCAAGAAATTCTTTTTCGGATCCGACGTCGACACCGATTGGAAGGTCGGCAGCCCCATCACCTTTCACGGTGACTTCAAGGGCAAGAAGTACGAGGACAAGGGGGTCGTGAAAACGGTCGACGAGGGCAAGCGCATGGCCTTCACGCACTGGAGTCCTCTCTCCGGCATGGACGACAAGCCGGAGAACTACCACATCGTCGCCTTCGACCTGAAGCCGGCGGGCAACGGCGGCACCGAGGTCACGCTGTCGCAGACGAACCAGAACGACGCCGAGCCGCTCACCGACAAGAATCGCGCGGAGTACGACAAGAACTGGACGATGGTGCTCGACGGACTCAAGAAGGCAGTCGAGAGCTGATTCTCGCGTCGGCATAACGCTGATGGTTTGAGCACGACACGCGACTAAATTTGCTTGCGTGCTCATCAATCTTCTCTCGGCGTTCCAGATCGCCGCATCGACACCGCCCGCCATCTACAACGGCCGCGCCGGTCAGGTCAACGTCACTCCGCCAAAAATCGAAGCCACCGTCGAAATCGACGGGCGCCTCGATGAACCGATCTGGCAGCAAGCCGCGCTGCTGAACGGCTTCTCTCTCTACACCCCCATCGACGGGCGCCCAGCTCCCGATTCCACCGACGTTCGCGTCTGGTACTCATCCGACGCCATCTACTTCGGCATCCGCGCCTACGCGCAACCTGGAACGGTGGCCGCGACGCTCGCCGATCGCGACCGCATCTCCTCCGACGACAACGTCGAGATTCACCTCGACACCTTCCACGAGCTCAATCGCGCCTTCGTCTTCATCGTCAACCCACTCGGCGTCCAGGCCGACGGGACCAAGAGTGAAGGCGGCGGCTTCATTCCCGGCTCGAATGTCGGTCCGGGCCAGAACGACCTGAGCGCGGATTTCCTCTGGCAGTCGCGCGGTCATGTCACGGAGTGGGGCTACGAAGTCGAAGTGCGCATTCCCTTCAGCAGTCTGCGCTATCCCTCGACGTCATCGCCGCAGCAATGGGGCCTTCAGATTGACCGCCGAGTGCAACGCAACGGCTACGAGGAGACGTGGACGCCGGCGCGCCGAGCATCAGCGTCGTTCATCGCGCAGGCAGGGACGCTCGATGGACTGACCGGCATGCGCCATGGCCAGATCGTCGAGCTCAATCCGGAGTTCACCAACACGACGCGCGGCACTGCCTGCTGCGGGACGACACTCGATCGATGGTCATACTCATCGAATCCCCAACTCGGCGGCAATGGCCGGTGGGCGATGGGCAGCAACTTCGTGCTGAACGGAACGGTGAAGCCGGACTTCTCGCAGGTCGAGGCCGACGCGACGCAGATCGCCGCCGACGCACGCTTCGCCCTCTTCTATCCCGAGCGACGTCCCTTCTTCGTCGAGGCGCTCGATCAGTTCAACGTCCCGAATCAGCTGGTCTACACGCGCACGATCGTGCAGCCCGATGGCGCCGCGAAGATCACGGGGAAGATCGGTCGAGCGGACGTCGCGGCGCTGTCGGCGGTCGATCAGGGCGGCTTTACGCCGAATGGTCATAAGCCGATCGTCGACATCATCCGTCTGCGCACGGGCTTCGGTGCACAGTCCCAGGCTGGTCTGCTCTACAGCGATCGCGTCGGCGGCGGACGTGCGAATCGCGTGGTCGGTGCGGATACGAAGATCGTCTTCGGCGGCATCTACTACGCGCAGATCCAGGCGGTGCAGAGCTTCACGTCGCTCGGCGACGTCTCGACGTCGGGTCCGATGTGGGAAGCGGTCGTCGACGCGACGAACCGTGCCTGGGGATTCCACTACGGCGTGCTCGGCATCTCTCGTGACTTTCGCGCCGACAACGGGTTCGTACCGCGTACGGGGTTCGTAAAGCCGGGTCTCTCGAATCGGTTCACGTGGTATGGCAAGCAGGGCGCGACGATCGAGCGGTTCAACGTCTTCGCGTCGGTGAATGGACTGTGGCGCTACGACGACTTCTTCGACGGAAAGTCGATGCTCGAGAACTCGGCGTCGCCGCAGCTGTCGCTGACGCTGCGCGGCGGATGGAGCGTCGGCATGACGCCGAAGCTGGCGACGTATGCGTTCGATCCGGCGGACTACCTCAACTACACGGGCTTCAAGGCATCCGACCGCATCACGGCGGCCACCAGCTCGTTCAGCGTCTCGACGCCGCAGTTTCGGAAGTTCAACGCATCGGCGTCGACGACGATCGGCAATGACGTCGACTTCCTCGAGACGTCGCGCGTTCGCCGGGTGGACTACAATGCCTCGCTCGACCTGCGTCCGAGCGATCGGCTGCGCGTGAACGCGACATATGTGTCGACGTCATTCGCGCGTCGCGCCACGGGGCAGCAGTCGGCGTTCGCGCGCATTCCGCGACTCAAGGCGGAGTATCAGTTGGCGCGTCCGCTGTTCGTGCGCGTGGTGTCGCAGTACACGGCGACGAATCGGGAAGCGTTGGTCGATCCACGCACGGGTGCGGTGATCCAGTTCGCGAACGGCCCGTCGCGGACGTCGGAGTCGAATGTCCTGCGTACGGACCTGCTGCTCTCGTATCGTCCGGCGCCGGGTACGGTGTTCTTCGTCGGCTACGGTGGAAGCTTGAGCGAGGAGGATCCGTTGGCGTTCCAGCGCCTGCGTCGGACGGCAGATGCGTTCTTCGTGAAGGGGAGCTATCTGTTTCGGCTCTA
>JBDSML010000167.1:0-27731 GCA_039915865.1 Gemmatimonadaceae bacterium
TAGTTGCGACGCTCTTCGTCCCACGAGTTGTTCATGCGGTAGGCGACGCGCTTGCCGTCGGGCGAGATCTTGCCCTGATAGGCGCGCGGCATCGGCATGGCCTGTTCGGGCCCGCCGGAGGTCGACACCAGATACAAGCGCGGCGCCCCGCTCGGCGCATGGGTGGCGCGCGTCGACGAGAAGACGATCGCGCTGCCGTCGGGAGTCCAGCCCTGCACGATGTCGGCACCGGGATGCCAGGTCAACCGCTTCGGCTGCCCGCCCTCGACCGGCAGGACGTACACATCCGTGTTACCGCCATACTCGGCGCTGAAGGCGATGGAGCGGCCGTCGGGCGAGAGCTTGGGGTTCTGCGTCTCGCCCTGGAAGCTGGTGAGTCGGCGCGCGTTGCCGCCGGCGCGCTCGACGATCCAGATGTTGTTGGCGTAGGCGAAGGCGATGTTGCGGTCGCTCACCGTCGGCGTGCGGAGCAATCGCGTTTGCGCGCCAGCCGGTGCGGCGAGGGCGAGTCCGGCGAGAAATACGGTTATGCGGTGGCGAAGCATCGAATGTGGGGGAGAGGGGAACCGATGCGTATACGAGTCGAGCGGGTGGGTCGTTGTGGCTCGTGTGAGCGTGAGCGCGTCGCCTCCAGCAATGAGCAGATCAGAGCTCGAGCTCCAGCTCGAGCCGGAGCTCGTGCTCAATTTGCTCATTGCTGGATGCTCACGCTCACGCTGAGCGCTGCAGTTCACGCCTGCAACACCCACTTCCCACTCACGACACTAGACCGGCGCGATCTCCGACGGCTCGACCGGCCGAAGCATGACGTCGATGGCGAGCCACACCACGCGCGACACCGGAAACAGCGCGATCATGACGGCGAGAAGCACCACCGGGATCGCGTACTGGAGGAAATTCCACGGGATGCTCGGGTACGTGATCCAGATCGCGGCTCCGATGCCGAGGATGGCAAGCGTCTCGCCGATCATCATGCCGAAGAACATCGCGCCGGAGAAGTAGTCGTCATCGCTGCGGGAGAAGCGGAAGCCGCATTCGGAGCAGTGATGGTGCACCGTGTTGAAGCCGCTGAGCACGCGTCCCTTGCCGCAATTCGGGCAGCGGAGTCGTAGCGCGCGCGAGGCCAGCAGCAGCGCGCGGCCGGCGGAGGGCATGTCGAGCGCGGATTCGGTGGTGCGGTTCCCGATGGGTTTCCTGTGAAGCATGCAGCAATCTACTCGCTCAATAGATCTGCGGAGCGAGGTCAGCCATGCTGGAAGAGAGAGTCTCTTCGCCGCGAGCCATGAGAAAAATCGCATCTCCACGCCCGGAAATCCGAAGGCGCAGAGATGCGATTCTCTTTCATTCCGCATGACTCAAGTCAGTCAGTTGCTGTTCGCTACGGCTGCAGGAGCGCCAGTACTTCCTCGCGCGGCACTTCACCGAAGTAATCATTCAACTCCACGTCTTTCAGCGCCTCTGCGACCGCGCCCTTCTCGAACGGGAGCCCCGTCAGCCGCGCCTCGAGCTCAGCGACATCCGACCGCCCATTGAAGTCGCCGAAGATTCTTATACCAGAAATCCGATTCTCCTGCACGTCGAGCCGCACGTCGATCTCGCCGGACGGAAAGCGCTGCGAGCGCTGTACGTTGCTCGCCGGATTCTGGCCGTAGTTCCACTCCTTGGTGCCGTACTTCTGCGCGTGCAAGGCGCGAACGGCCGTCCAGTCCGCATCCGTGATCTCCAGCGACGGAATCGACGCACGATCGCGCGTGCCGAAGATCCCCTCGAGAATCAGCTCGCGCAGCTCATGGACGTCGAGCGGCGCGGCGAGGAACTCGCTGATGTTCGCCACTCGGCTGCGGATCGACTTCACGCCCTTCGACTCGACCTTGCCGGGCCTTGGGCGCAGGGCGGCCGTCACGTCGTCGAGGTTGGAGTCGAGGAGGAGCGTGCCGTGGCTGAACATCTTGTCCGGCGTGGCGAACTGCGCATTGCCGCTGATCTTCCGTCCGTCAGCGAGGATGTCGTTGCGTCCGCCGATTTCTGCTGGGACGCCGAGACCGCGGAGCACTTCGACCACCGGACCGTTGAAGCGGTCGTAGCGATTGAAGCGGCCGCGGACGTCGCGCGTCATGAAGCTGAAGTTCAGGTTGCCGAGGTCGTGATAGACCGCGCCGCCACCGGAGATCCGGCGGACGACGCGAATGCCGCGCTCTTCCACGACGTCGGGATTGATCTCCTCGATCGTGTTCTGGTTGCGGCCGATGATGATGGCCGGCGCGTTGACGTAAAAGAGGAGGATGTCGTCGTCGCCCATCTTCTGGCGAAGGACGTATTCCTCGAGCGCAAGGTTCAGGTGGGCATCGGTGATGCCGCCGTTGTCGACGTAGAGCATGTGTCAAACTTACATTGATGACCATGTGCCCTCGACGGAAGGACAAAGACGCAGGGCCTGAACCGAAGGACGTGCTCCGCACGTTTCTCGAGTTCCGGTCGGTGGTGCTGCGGGATCCGATGCGTCAGACCATCACGTTCCTGCACGGGCACAACCTGTCCATCGCGGCCATCGCGGCACTGATGGAGCTGCACCAGGGCGGCGATCAGTCCGTCTCGCAGCTGGCAGCGGACATCGGCCTCAGCGTGGCCGCCACCAGCCAGCTGGTCGAGAAGCTGGTGCAGGAGAAACTCGTCACGCGGACGGAATCCGCGGAGGACCGGCGGCGTAAACAACTGGCACTGACGACGGCCGGCCGGCGCCTGCTGGGCAAGATGGAGCAATCGTATACCTCGGCGGCGGAACGGGTGTTCGCGGGTATTCCGGCCCACGCCCTGCGAGATCTCGACGCTGCGCTCGCCGCCGTGATCGCCTCGGCGCCGAGGCGCGGATAGACGGACGCGTGGCGGGGACGATGCTGCCAGGCGATATTACTTTCGAGAACCAAACTATTTCGTCTCGCGAAGCATAACACATGTTCATTTCCGATTTCGCCATCAAGCGGCCCATCATCACGATCGTGACGATGCTGGCGCTCGTCGTATTCGGCCTCGTTTCGCTGTTCAAGCTCGACACCGACGAATTCCCCGACTTCCAGCAGCCGATCGTCTTCATCGGGGTCGCGTACCCGGGCGCCTCGCCCGACGTCGTCGAACGTGAGGTCGTCACGAGGCTCGAGGACAAGTTCTCCGGCATCAGTGGCGTCGAGAAGCTCAACTCGACATCGACGGACGGCTTCGCGCAGATCGTCATCCAGTTCTCCTTCTCGAAGGACGTCGATCAGGCGACGCAGGACGTCCGCGACGCCATCTCCTCCGTGCGCTCGCAGCTGCCGACGGAGATCATCGAGCCCATCATACAAAAGTTCGACCCGAGCGCGCTTCCCATCGTCTCGCTGGCGCTGACGTCGACCACCCTGACGACCCCGCAGCTCAGCCAGATGGCCGATCAGCAGATCGCGGGAGAGCTCCGCTCGATTCCCGGCGTGGCGCAGGTGAACGTCGTCGGCGCCGACAGCGCGCAGCTCAATATCAACGTGCGTCCCGGTGCGCTCGCCGCCGCCGGCGTGGGCATCGACCAGATCGTCAGCGCAGTCCGCTCGCAGAACCTTGCGGCGCCTGTCGGACGGCTGACCTCCGACCTCGAGCAGCGCACCATCCGTCTCGCTGGCCGATTGGAACACCCGGAAGAGTTCGAGCGGATCGTCGTCGCGCAGCGTGGCACCCAGCTCATCCGGCTCGGTGAGCTCGCCGACGTGAGTGCCGATGTCGCCGAGCCGACGTCGACTGCACTCTACAGCGGTGCGCAGGCAATCGGGCTCGACGTCGTGAAGGGCAAGGAGAACAGCACCACTGCCGTCAGCGACGCCATTCGCGCGCGCGTCGCCGAGTTGCAGAAGACGCTGCCGGCGGGAACGCGCATCGCCTTTGTGCGCGACGCCGGCGTTCGTGTCACCAACTCGGTCCGCAACGTCAACGAGACGCTCATCGAGGGCGCGGCGCTCACGGTGCTCGTCGTCTTCCTCTTCCTCAATTCGTGGCGCTCCACCGTCATCACGGGCCTCGCGCTGCCCGTCTCGGTGCTCTCGGCCTTCGTTCCGCTCCTGATCTTCGGCTTCACGCTGAACGTGATGTCGCTCATGGGGCTGTCGCTCGCGATCGGCATCCTCATCGACGACGCGATCGTGGTTCGAGAAAACATCGTGCGACACGTGGAGATGGGAAAAGACCACATGACCGCATCGCACGATGGCACCGACGAGATCGGACTCGCCGTCACGGCGACGACGTTCTCGATCGTCGCGGTGTTCGTGCCTGTCGGCTTCATGCCGGGCATCGCGGGGCAGCTCTTCAAGCCATTCGCACTGACGATCGCGAGCGCGGTGCTGGTGTCGCTGTTCGTGTCGTTCTCGCTCGACCCGATGCTCTCCGCCTACTGGGCGGATCCGCACATTCCGCCCGAGAAGCGCAAGTGGCTCATGCGCACGCTCGATCGCTTCAACGCGTGGTTCGATCGCCAGGCCGAAAAGTACACACGACTGGTTGGATGGGCGCTCGATCATCGCTGGTGGATGATCGGTATCGCCTTCTCGACATTCGTCGCCGCAATCGCGCTTCAACTTGCATTCGGCGGCTTCGGTTTCTCGCCGCTCAGCGATAACTCCGAGCTCAACGTCGCGATCGAAGCGCCGCCCGGCTCGAGCCTGCAGTACACGACGCTCAAGGCCGAAGAGGTGGGCCGCCTGGTCCGCGCCCACAAGGAAGTGCTGTATACCTACAGCACCGTCGGCAGCGCGAGCGGCTCTGGTGCCACCGATGCTGCGACGGTCTATGTCCGCATGGTGCCCAAGCACCAGCGCTCGATCAGCCAGGATGCGTTCGGGCGCGTGATTCGCGCGGAGGTGAGCCGCATCGGTGGAGCGAACGCGTACACGTTTGCCGCCGGCGGATTCGGCGGCAACCAGAAGCAACTCCAGCTTCAGCTTCAAGGGCCGGACGCCAACGTGCTGACGCGACTCGCCGAGCAGATCGCCGATTCGGCGCGTACCGTTCCGGGCGCGGTCGACATCGGCCTCTCGACACGTGGTCAGAAGCCCGAGCTCGCCGTCAACGTCAACCGCGGTCTCGCCGCGTCGCTCGGCATCGGCATCGGCCAGCTCGCGACGGCACTACGCTTCGCGTTCGCCGGCGTGGACGCAGGCACGTGGGTGGACCCGTCCGGCGTGTCGCGCTACGTGCACGTGCGCCTGATCCCCGAATCGCGCAGCAAGGCGGCGGATCTCGGCCAGCTGCCCATTCCGGTCGGACCGGCGGGCGGAACGTCGGGCAATGCGCAGTTCATTCCGCTCTCACAGATCGCGACGATCGACCCGCAGTCGGGCCCCGCGCAGATCGACCACTTTCAGCGGCAGCGCGTGGTGACGATCGGGGCGAACGTACTCGGCGCGTCAGTGGGCAACGTCGCACAGGAGGTGACGCGCAAGATCAACCTCGTGCCCCTGCCGCCGGGATATCGGATCAATCAGGGCGGCCAGGTCGAGAGCCAGAACCAGATGTTCGCGGCGATCATCACCGCACTCGGCGTCGCCGTGATGCTGATGTATTTCATTCTCGTGGTGCAATTCGGCAGCTTTCTCGATCCGCTCGCCATCCTCGTGTCGCTTCCGCTGTCGCTCATCGGCGTGGTCGTCGCCTTGCTCGTGCTGCGCGACACGCTGAATATCATGAGTCTCATCGGGGTGATGATGCTGATGGGCATCGTGGCGAAGAACGCCATCCTGCTCATCGACTTCGCGAAGTGGTCGCACAAGGATCGGGGGCTGTCACTGCGCGACGCGCTCATCGAGGCGGGCCGCATTCGTCTGCGACCGATCCTGATGACGACGATCGCACTTGTCGCGGGCATGATTCCGGTGGCGATCGGCTACGGCGAGGGCGCGGACTTTCGTGCGCCGCTCGGACGCGCGGTGATCGGTGGCGTGATTGCGTCGACGGTGCTGACGCTGGTGGTCATTCCCACTGTGTACGAGATCATGGAAGAATGGCGCGAGCACATGCTGGCGCGATTCAAGAAGGCACTGGCAGGGTCGCATCACGCACCGACACCCAATCCCGCACACGGCAATGACTGATCAACCAGCAGAACTCACCGGACCCGACTTCACGCTCGGCGTTCTACTCTCCGACCTCGCCGACGGCGCAATGCTCGGTGGTCACGCCAATGGAAAAGCGGTGCTCGTCGCGCGCCAGGGAAGCGACGTCTTCGCCGTCGGTGCAACGTGTACCCACTACGGCGGGCCACTCGCCGAGGGGCTCCTCGTCGGCGATACGGTGCGCTGCCCCTGGCATCATGCGTGTTTCAGCCTTCGCACCGGTGAGCCGTTGCGCGCGCCGGCGCTCAAGCCCATCGCGCGCTGGGAGGTCGAGCAGCGCGACGGAAGGATCTTCGTGTCGCGCGAGATCGAGCCTGACGAGTTGATCGCCGCGCCGAAGACGACCGACGCGGCGACTGCGCCGACGTCCGTGGTGATCGTCGGCGCTGGTGCAGCGGGCAATGCCGCCGCGGAGATGCTCAGACGTGAAGGCTACGAAGGGCCTGTCACGATGCTCACCGTCGAGGACAGCATTCCCTACGACCGGCCGAATCTCTCGAAGGACTATCTCGCCGGCAATGCGCCCGAGGAGTGGATTCCGCTCCGCACGCCGGAGTTCTATACGCAACATGACATCGACGTCGTGCTCGGACGTCGTGTCGTGGAGCTGGATGTCGCGGGAAAGCGCGTCGTACTCGACGACGGAAGTGCGCGCGGATTTGGCGCACTCCTGCTCGCGACGGGCGCTGAGCCGATTCATCTGCCGACGCCGACATCATCGGGGAGCAGAGTGCTGTACCTTCGCTCGCTCGAGGACAGCCGCGCGATCGTCGCCGCCGCGACGGAGGAGGCGAAGAGCGTCGTCGTGATCGGGGGAAGCTTCATCGGGCTCGAGGTCGCGGCGTCGCTGCGGACGCGCGGGCTCGACGTCCACATCGTCGCACCAGAGAGTCGGCCGCTCGAGAAGATCCTCGGCGCCGAACTCGGCGATTTCGTGCGAACGCTCCACGAAGCGAAGGGCGTCGTGTTTCATCTCGGACATACGGCGAAGCAGATCGACGCCGGCTCCGTGACGCTCGACGACGGTACGAGGATCGCGGCGGACTTCGTCGTGATCGGCGTCGGCGTGCGTCCGCGCGACGAGCTCGCATCGAAGGCGGGTCTGGCGATGGACCGTGGCGTCGCCGTCAACGAGTATCTCGAGTCGAGCGTGGCGGGCATCTTCGCGGCGGGCGACATCGCGCGCTATCCGGATGCGATCAGCGGCGCGCGCATTCGCGTGGAGCATTGGGTCGTCGCCGAGCGACAGGGGCAGGTGGCCGCGAGGAACATGTTGGGCCAACGCGTGAAGTTCGATCAGGCGCCATTCTTCTGGAGCCAACATTACGATCAGGCGATCTCGTACGTCGGGCATGCCGAGAAGTGGGATTCGATTGCGATCGACGGGACGGTTGCTTCGGGGGACTGTGCTGTCCGGTACATCGCGGGAGGCAAGGTGCTGGCTGTTGCTACGGTCAGCCGAGACAAGGAGAGTCTCGAGGCAGAGGTACGCATGGAACGCGAGGCATCCGAAAGCCAGGCGTAGCTACGGAACGGCAATAACCTTACGACGGAACGCAGTGCGCGCTTCGCGCGCGGCACAGGCTACGCCACGCAGAAGGACGCAGAAACTGCGAGAAGAATGCAATGCAACAACAGTAATAACAGCGTGCTTCTGCGCGGCGCAGCCTGCGGCTGTTTCAGCGTTCCGTAGTTAAATCTGTTGGTTATGCACTCAGAAACGTATCCGCTGCGTTCCATCATGCAGAAACACGCTCTGCCCATGCCACTCGAACCGTCCCGTTACACCAGGCGGTAGAGAAACAGTCCCCCGCAATCCGCGAGCACCCTCGCGAAAGAGATTTACGTCGATGTCTCCATGCGGATGAGGCACGCGCCCCCCAGCCTTCTTCAAGGGACCAAGCGCCGGCGCAATGCGTACCGTCCGAAAACCAGGCGACGCCGGACGCACACCGAGCACCGTCGCGAGCAATCCGTAGTTCGGGTGCGCCGACCACGCATGTGAATCGGATCGCGTTGGCTCGGGCTTCTCGGGCGCAGACGTGAGGCCGAGGGCGAGCATCGAGCGCCACGGCGCCAACTGCTCGATGTAGCGATCGCCGAGTCCGACTTTTTGCAGCGCCTCCAGCGTGTAGAAGCTGAAGTAATACGACGCCGGAATCAGCGTCGTGTCGGAGAGCACGCGCTCCATCAGCGCCCGCTGTTCAGCGACCGGAACGGCATCGGTGAGGATCGCCAGCACGTTCGTCTGCTGACTGTACGCGGCCGAGTCGGGCGAGTCGCGAAAGAGCTTGCGTGCGGGATCCCATGCGCGCTTTCGCGCTGCGGCGCGCAGCGAGTCGGCGCGCGCGCGATACGATTGTGCCACGGCGGGGAGTCCGAGATCCGCCTCGAGCACCGCCGCGCGATCGAGTGCGTACGCGTAGAGCAGGCTGATCGTCGCGGAGTGGCCGTTGTCGGCGCCGGCGGGGACGCCGCGCTGCCAGCGATCAGCCCAGTCCACGAAATTCCAGTAGGGCATGGGTCCGAGCAAACCGGTCTCGTCGACGCGGCGCCCATACCAGTCGAGGACGCCGCGGATGCCGGGGAGCAACTGTCGTGCGAACGGGCGATCGTCGCGGTGCATGTAGTGATCGTGCACCATCGCGACGTACACCAGCGAGAATGGCGGAATGAGCTGTTGCAGCTGCGACGGATAGCGGCTCGCCGTGATTCCCTCGGGGATGCGCGAGTCGTCGAAGTGCGTGATGGCCTGGCGCATGAGCCGGTCGTCGCCGGCCACGTACAGCGAGATCAGCGCCTGCAACCGCGTGTCGCCGACATATTGGAGCTGCTCGTAGTACGGCGTGTCCATGTACGTCTCGAACGCACCGATGCGAGCGCCGTTCCAGTTCATCTTCCACATGTCGGCGAGCCACGGAAGGTCGCTCGAGAAATGGCCGCGCTCGACGAATGGATATGCCGAGAAGATCCCATGCAGGTCGTGAACGCGCAGGGGTTCGGCGCCTGTCTCGACGTCGACGTTCACGTAGCGTCCCGATCGCCAGTAGAGCGTCTGGAAGCGACGGTACTCACCGCCGCCCGGAAGAAAGCGATCGCGCAGTCCCCTGATCGTACGTCCGGCGATGTCGTTGCGATTCCCCTTGTGTCCAGCGGAGTCGACGGCGGCTTCGGCGTACGTGAGGGTGATGGCGCTGCCGGCGCCGCCACTCGTCTCGAGCACCGTGTAGGCGTTCGTCGTCTTCGCGTAGTCGAGGAGGATCGACGCGCGGGTGTTGGCCGGGATGACGAGCGCGTCACCGCCCGTGATGAAGCCGTCCGACGTCGCGATGCCCGTTGTGCGTCGCACGCTCGCGAAGCGGATCATGGACTCCTCCATCGGCGGAATGTCGCGCGGTTCGAGCTGCCATCCGCTGCCGTCGCCATAGCCGCCGCGGCCGGGTACAGCGTGCAGGTGAATCTGCCCGACCGTTGCGCCACCGCCGTCGGCAGGAACGGTGAACCAGCTTCCGTCGGCGTAATCGCTCTTCTCCCATCCCCACGGGTAGCGCGCGCCGTCGACGACTTCGCCCTGCGCAGCAGCGTAGTACGCGTTCCCGATGTCACGCGGCAGTACTCGCAGCTCGGCATAGCTGGAATCGCGATACAGCTTCCATCCGGCGCCGGTGTTGGCAATGGCTTCGGGCGGGCTGTCGGCCTGCACGAGGAATGCGGAGCGCGCGCTGTGTTGACCGACGGGATGTCGTGGTCCCCAATTCCATATGATTGCGGCGATCGCATTGGGCCCGACGCGCAGCTGCGGAGCGATGTCCACCGTCTCGTAGCGCCAATGCATGACGTCCGATCGCTGCGGACCGGACGACACCTGAGCGCCGTTGACGTAGAGTCGATAGCGGTTGTCGGCGGAGACGTGGACGACGAAGTGATCCGGCTTGGTTACGAGGTCGAAGGTTCGTCGCGCATGGAAGACACCGAACGAATCGGCGGGCATTCCTGGTGGCGCGATCCACGTGGCTTCCGGTGCGTTCGCGAAGATGAGCGTGGGCGACTGGGCGGTCGCGAGCATGGGCGCCAGAAGTGCGACGCCAATCGCAATGGATATCCGATTCATGCGACCAACGTGCGCGCGCAGCGACGCGGGCGCTAGCGTGAACGCCAGTTAGACAAAACGGCACGATCCACTAGAATGAAGTGTCGAACCCGGACACTCACCAGACTTCACTCATCGTCCATGCGCAGCCTTCGCATCGCCAGGCGATCATCGCGAACGTCAGGGCACTCGGCTTCCTCATCGAAGACGTACGCCTCATCGTCAACTCACATGCGCATGTCGACCACGCCGGCGGAATTGCCGAGTTGCAGAAGGCGTCCGGCGCAGAGGTCGCGGCGAGTCCGCCGAGCGCGTGGATTCAACGCGCTCGAACGGCTGTCGTGCGACATCCTGATCACGCCGCATCTCAGCGGATCAAATCTCTGGAAGCGTGTCTCGTCACAAACGCTCGTCGATACGAGCGCTTGCAAGCGGTATGCGTCGAACGCGCGTCCTGCGTTGGCGAAGCGCGTGGCCACCGAGCGCGCGTCGCGGTAGCTGCTCAGCGCGACAACCGATCCAGCTTCGGCGGCCGCCTGCCTCGGCGCACTGCTCCCGCGACTGGCAGATAGCCGAGCGACGTCCCGGCTCTCGCGTTGCGGAGGAGCAGTCCGCCACGACTCATGTCGCCGCGACCCACGAAGTCCGCCGGGAAGAGCAGCCGGTCACCGAAGATCGACAGCAGCGTGTCGACATACTTGCCCGTCGCGATGCTGCCGAGCAGCACGACACCACCCGTGGCCGGAAGCGTGCGCGCGACACGCTCCGCATCGCGACGCAGCGGACCGAGATACCGTTCGTCACCGTCGGCGAGGTCGATGCCCGAGAACGACACGAGATCCGCGTGTGTCACCGCATCCATCGGTGCACGCAGTCCGCGATTGCTCGTGATCACCTTGATCCTCGCGCCCTGCTCGTGCAGCGACGTCAGCGCCTGCGCATACGCGAGCTTGCCGCGAAAATAGAGCGAGCTCAGAAAGGCGAATACCTCGCCGATCGGTGCACCCCCGGTCGAGCGAAGCCGCTGTGCCAGGTCGAACGACGCCACTGGGCTCATCAACATCTTCGCACGCGGTCCGTCGCAGCGCGCGGGCGAGAGCAGAAAGACGTGCTCGTCGATCACGATGCGCCTTACTCCTGTCGGATCGTGACCTTCACGATCTTGTCGAGCAAGGGGAACTTCACATCGAGATACTTGTTCGACTCCCCATACAATCGCCTCGGGTTTCCCAGCGGCGCCTCGGCGGCGGGATACTCGCCGTAGAAGGCATACAGGCTGTCGATGACGTCGATCCCCTGAACGACCCGAGCGAACGGCGCGAACTTGAGCGTGTCCAATTGGGGATTGTCGCGGAGGTTGATGAAGACGTTCGTCGTGCGATCGGTGGGCTTGAACTGCGCATACGACAGCGTCCCGCGCAGGTTGTGCTCACGCACCGGATCGGCGGGAATCTTCCGACGTGCCCAGACGTTCGCGACGCGCGGATCACCTGCGATGCCGAACTGCGCGATGTAGCCGTAGATCACTCTATAGAAGCGCGAGTCGTCGTAGTAGCCGGCGCGCGCGAGGTTGTAGAAGCGGTCCACGCCTGCGGGCGCCCATGCGCGCACGAGCTCGATGGTGATCGTGCCGCGCGTCGTCTCGACGTCGGCAGTGACGATCGCGGGCGCGCGCGTCGACCAGAGCGACTTGGTCGGGTCGAGGAGTGCGGCGCGCTTCTGCGCAGCCGTGAGTGGCGTGGCCGGCTGCGCGTCGACTAGCGAAGCAGCAGCGATCGACACGACGGCGATGAGCGCGGCGATGCGCACGTGATTGACTCGCATGCGCCGAAATTTACCCCGCGATCGGCTATTCCGCGCGCAAGGCGTCCATCGGATTCACGCGCGTCGCACGCCAAGCCGGCACGAGACACGCCGCCGCCGACACCGCGACGAGTACCACGACGCTGGTCACGAACACGATGGGGTCCGTCGGCGTGATGCCATAGAGCGACGCCTGCAGCAGCCGCGTCGCGGCCAGCGCAGCCACGATGCCACCAACGAGTCCGAGTAACGGAAGCGTCATGCCTTCCCGGACGACGAGCTGCACGATCTCCCGTGGCTGCGCGCCGAGTGCGAGGCGAATGCCCATTTCGCGCGTGCGCATCGACACCGAGTAGGCGACGACGGCAAAGATGCCGGCGGATGCGAGCACCAGCGCGACAGCAGCGAAGACGCCAAACAGGAGGGCATCGAAGCGGTGGCGCGCCCACGAGCCGCCAATGACATCGCTGAGTGGCATCACCTCCGTCAACGCGAGGTCAGGCTGGGCGTTGGCAATTGCCCGCTGCACGGCGGGAAACGTCGCCATGGGGTCTCCTGTCGTACGGACGAAGAACACCCGCCACGAATACGTGAATTGCTGGTACGGCGTGTAGAACTCGACCTTGTTCGGCTGCTGATCCAGCGGGGCATGCACGACATCATTCACGACACCGACGATTTCCGCGCTCGAATCCGCGTTCGCCCACGCGCTGCTGCGAGTGAACCAGACGCGCTTGCCGATGGGACTTTCGTTCGGCCAGAACGTGCGGACGGCAGACTCGCTCGCGATCGCCACGCGCGGACGTCCCGCGATATCACCATCAGTGAACACGCGGCCATCGAGGAGACGCATGCCGAGCGTCGTGAAGTGATCGGGACCGATGTAATGCCGGTTCACCGGTGGCGACTGGTCATCGGGAAGAACGGGCTCCCCAACGACGTGCACGACCCCGCGCGCCGTGCCGGTCATCGGTGCGCCACCGTCGACACTTGCCGACACCACGCCTGGAACCTGCGTGACCGCAGTGAGCAGTCGCGCCAGGTACGCCGGTGCGGTTTCGGCCGGTACCGTGACGTCGGACGGCCTCGCCATGAACGTCAGCACGTGCGTTGGCTCGACGCCGAGATCAGTGCTCCGCATTCGGGCAAAGCTTGCGATCATCAGCCCACCGCAGACGAGCAGCAGCACGGCGAGCCCCGCTTCCACCGCCACGACCACCCCGCGCAGGGAGATGCGTCGCAGCCCTGCGCCCTGCAACACGCCGCGCGAGCCGGCACGCAGGTTCGAGAGCAAGTCGCTCCGCACCGTGCTCGCCGCGGGGATGAGGCTCATGAGGAGCGTCGTCACGATCGTCAGCGCCACACCGAACAGTGCCACCCGAAATCCGAACGCCGGCTGATCGAACCTGCCGATCGAGCCATACGCATTCCTCGGTCCCCACAGATCGGCGGGGATGTCGATCACCCGGCTCGTCCAGCCGGCAATGGCCAAACCGATCACACCGGAGGTGAGCCCGAGGATCAACCCCTCGGCAATCGCGAATCCAAAGAGCCGGACTCCACTGGCGCCGAGTGCCACGCGCACCGCCATCTCGTGGCGTCGTGTGGCGGCTCGTCCGAGCAGGAGGTTGGCCGCGTTCGCACACGCGAGCAGGTGCAGCAGCGCGACCGCTCCGAGCAGGATGAGCACCGATCGCCGCGTGGCGGAATCGGTGCGCGCCGAGTTGAGCGATGTCACCGTCGCGCTTCTCATGACGCCGCGATTCTCTTCGTCGCTCGGAATCTCGGCGTCCACTTGCTGGCCGAGAAGCGCAAGCTCCGCACGCGCCGCCGCGACGCTCACTCCGGTTTTGAGCCGCGCAACCACGCCGATGAAGTTCTGGTTCGTCGTCAGGTATCCGGCATACGACAGCACCGGCGCCATCGTCGAGGGAATCCAGTACTGCGCCTTGCCGCTGACGCCGCGAAAGCCAGACTCTGCAACGCCGATGACGGTGAGGTTCGAGCCGTTGACGCGCAGGTCTCGACCGACGATCGAGGGGTCTCCCGCAAAGTGACTGGTCCACAGGTCGTGCCCCAGCACCACGATCGGATGCGCACCGGCCGCATTGTCTTCATCGGCACGGAAGAGCCGCCCGATGGCGACACCAGCACGCAGCACGCGAAAGTAGGAAGCCGAGACGAACTCGCCCCGGATGCTCTCCGGCGCACCAACGCCGGTCAGCGTCAGCGACGGAGCGGTGTAGTTCGCGATGGATTCGAACGACGTCGCGCGGTCCGCCAGCAGCCGTGATCGTCGCCACGAGAAGCCGCTCGTACGTGTTGCCCCGTTCTGCTCGGTGTGCGTCATGTTGAGCAACACGATCTCGCCGGCTCGCTGGAAGGGCGGTTGCCGGAAGAGTGCTGCGTCCACGAGGGCGAATGTGATGGTCAGCGCGGCGCTGCCGGTGGCGAGCATGGCGATGATCGCCAGCGAGAATCCGGGCGCGCGCGCGAGCGAGCGGAAGATTGGCATGTAGCTCGGATGCCGTGGGTCGAACGAGTGCTTATTCGAGTCTCAAAAAACGTCGGACGTGCCCTAGAGTCGCTCTTGGAGCACGCCGTTGGAGCGCCGTTGGAGCACGCCGTTGGAGCACGCCGTTGGAGCACGTGGTTGGAGTTCGCCGTTGGTGCACGCCATTGGATCAGACCCTCGGATTTATGACTGCCGAGCAATTTTATGACAGCGCGCCACTACCGATCGTTCGACGACGTGGCGAGCTCGAACCGCGCGACACAACCGCTCCCATTGCGCCGGTTCTCCACCGACAACACGCCACCGTGCGACTCGGCGATCTGTCGCGACAGCACCAGTCCGATGCCCGTTCCACCTGGCTTCGTCGTGAAGAACGGCACGAACAGGTTCGTCGATGCGGGAAGTCCCGGCCCGTCGTCCTCGACGTCGACCGCGAACACCGTCTCGTCACCGCGCCAGCGCACGCGCACTCCGCCCCTCGTCACGAGCGCCGCGTCGACGGCGTTCGTCACGAGGTTGATCAGCAGCTGGTCGAGCTGATCGCCATCGGCGTCGATCGTGATGTCCGGCCCGGCCTCGATCTGAACGACCATCCGCGTCTCCAGTCGCACCACGCGCTCGACCCACGCGCGTACCGCGACACGCGCGAGCAACGGAGTGGGCAGCTTCGCCAGCTGCGCATACGCGCCGAGAAACCGCACCAGTCCCGCTGACCGATTCGCGATGACGCCGAGCCCGCGCTGCAAGTCCTCGCGGAGCTCGCCATCGGGCGGCGAGCGATCGAGCAGCTCGCGCAGTCGATCCGCCAGCGAATGAATCGGCGTGAGCGAATTATTGATCTCGTGGCCGAGCACGCGGATGATCCGCTGCCACGCGACGCGCTCCTCCTCACGCAGCGCGCGGCTCACGTCGGCGAGGACGACGAACTGGTGCGGTTGTCCGCCCTGGCGAAAGCTGCCGCGTCGAACTTCCCAACGCCCTCGTCGCCCGCCGAGTGCGAGCTCGACGACTCTTGGCGTTTCGCCTTCCAGCGTCGCGGCCAACCCGAGATCCTCGGCGCGACGACCGATCAGTTGCTCGGCTGGACGCGCGAGCAATCGCTCGCCCGCCGCATTCGCGAGACGCAACGCTCCATCCTCGTCAAAGGCGAGCACGGTGACGTCGATCTCCGTCATGACGCGCCGGAGCAACGCAGTCGCCTCGAGTGCGCCGAGTCGTCGTTCGCGGAGATCGGTCATGAGGCCGTTGATCTCCATCATCGCCAGGCCAAGGGCGTCGCCGGCGTTGGGTCGCCGCGCGCGATGCGAGTAGTCCTGCTCGCGAATCGCCGCGAGCATGTTGGCAAGCGTCTGCAGCGGGCGCACGACGCGCTCCTGCAGTGCCCACAGCCACCACAGCCACCACGTCACCATCACGATGACGATGATCCACTGCGTGCTCGGCGCCAGCTTCATGCCGAAGATGAGGACGATCGCGATGACGACGGACGGCAGACCCGCAGCGAGCGCGGTCAACGTCACCTTCCGTTCGTGCGTGGGCATGATGGCTGACTACAGTCCGTGCCGCTGAAGCCGCCGGTAGAGCGCGCTGCGCGACAGGCCCAGCGCTTCCGCCGCCGCGCTGACGTTGCCGTCGAAGCGCGCGAGCGCCTTGGTGACGAGCACGCGTTCGACGTCCTCGAGACTCATCTCGTCGAGACGAGGCACGCCCTCACCCGCCGCACGAAACGTGAGATCGCGCGCCTGGATCGTGTCGCCCTCGGCGAGCAGCGTCGCGCGCTCGATGGTGTGCGCGAGCTCCCGGACGTTGCCCGGCCACGCGTACGTCATCAGCGCCCGCATCGCATCCGCGCTGAGCGCGCCGGGCGGACGATGATACCGCGAGGCAAACTCGCGCAGGAAATGCGCGGCGAGCTCCGGGATGTCCTCACGCCGGTCGCGCAGCGACGGAAGGTGAATCTCGACGGTATTCAGCCGGAAGAAGAGATCCTCGCGAAACGTGCCTGCCGCCACCGCCGCACGGAGATCGGTGTTCGTCGCCGCGAGGATGCGCGCATTCACGCGGCGTGTCTTCGACGATCCGACGCGCTCGAACTCGCCGGTTTGCAGCACACGCAGCAGCTTCGCCTGCTGTCCCATCGAGAGGTTCGCGACTTCGTCGAGAAAGAGTGTGCTGCCATCGGCCAGCTCGAACCGGCCGACGCGATCGGTCTTCGCATCGGTGAACGCGCCCTTGGTGTGGCCGAACAGCTCACTCTCGAACACGCCGTCGGCGAGTCCGCCAAGATCGACGGTCACCATCCGTCGTCCGCTGCGCGGGGACGCCGCATGCAGCCAGTGCGCGACGACGTCCTTGCCCGTGCCGTGCTCGCCCGTGATGAGCGCGCTCGCGTCGGACGGCCCGATGCGCTCCATCAATCGCAGCGGCGCCTGCATCGCCAGCGAGGTCGCGATGAGACGCGGCGCACCGGCGGGGCGCAGCGACTGGTTCTCGCTCTCGAGCCGCTGCCCGCGGCGGACCGCCTTGCCGAGATCGATCTGTGTCTGGAGTGTGCGCAGCAGCCTCGTGTTGTCGTACGGCTTCTCGATGTAGTCGCGCGCGCCGCGGCGCAGCGATTCGATCGCACCCTCGATGCTGCCCCACGCCGTCATCACGACGACGGGGAGCGTGCTGTCGATCTGTTGGAGGCGAGAGAGGAGGTCGGCTCCTTCCGCACCACCGGTGGTATCGCGCGTGTAGTTCATGTCCATCAACAGCGCGTCGAAGTCGCGCGCCGTTACCGCAGCGATCACCGCGGATGGCGACGTCGCCGTCTCGATCTGGTAGCCTTCGCTCTTGAGCAGGAGGCGCAGTGCCTCGAGGACGTCGGCGTCATCGTCGGCGACGAGGATGCGGCTGGCTATGCCAGCCATCCGTCCTTCAGGTTGATCACGCGATTGCCATAGGTGGCGTTCTGCTCGGAGTGTGTCACCTGGATGATCGTCGTGCCCTCCTTGTTCAGCCGCGAGAACAACTCCATGATCTCGCGCCCCTGCGCCGAATGGAGGTTGCCTGTCGGCTCGTCGGCGAGCAACAGCTTGGGGCTGTGGATGACGGCGCGCGCCACGCCGACGAGCTGCTGTTGTCCGCCGCTCAGCTGGCTCGGATAGAGATCCTTCTTCGCCACCATGCCGAAGCGGTCGAGCGTATCAGCGACGAGCGCCTGACGATCGGACTTCTTCATGTCCCGATACGACAGCGGGATGTCGAGATTCTCCGCGACCGTGAGATCGTCGATCAGGTGGTATTGCTGAAAGACGAAGCCGATGAGGCCGCGGTGCAGGGCGGAACGGCGCTTCTGGTCGAGCGAGTGGACGGGGTTGCCATCGAGGAAGTACTCGCCGGTCCACGCGCCATCGAGCATGCCGATGATGCTGAGCATCGTGCTCTTGCCCGCACCGGAGGGGCCCATGACGGTGACGAACTCCCCCTTCGCGATGTCGAGGGTGATGCGGCGAAGGACATAGCTTCGGCCGCCCGGGATGGGGAAGCTTTTCTCGATATTGCGAAGGGAGATCATGCCGGGAATATGCTGGAGTGTCCTGTCGCGGGGCACTCTCGATGATCTCGAACGAGGGTCCGCCCAGCATGGATCCATGCGCGCCTGCTATGCGGGAACCGCGCCCTGCTCGTCGAGCACCTTGCCGTCGAACAGGTGGACCGAGCGATCCGCATGCTGCGCATACCGTTGATCGTGCGTCACCATGCAGATCGTTGCGCCATTGCGGTGCAGGTCGCGCAGTAGTTCCATGACGGCCTCGCCATTCACGGAATCGAGATTGCCCGTCGGCTCGTCGGCGAGCAGGATCGCCGGGTCGCCAGCCACCGCGCGCGCAACGGCGATGCGCTGCTGCTGGCCGCCCGAGAGCTGCGATGGATAGTGTTTCATGCGATGCGTCATGCCAACGCGTTCGAGGGCGCTGTGCACACGCTCGTTGCGCTCCGTGCTGGACATGCCGCGATACGTGAGCGGCAGCGCGACATTCTCGGCAACGGTGAGGTCGCCGATGAGGTTGAACGCCTGGAAGATGAAGCCGATCTGCCGATTGCGGACGCGCGCGCGATCGCCGGCCGGCAGCGTCGCCACCGACGCGCCGTCGAGCAGGTACTCGCCCGCACTCGGCGAATCGAGCAAGCCGAGTATGGAGAGCAAGGTCGTCTTCCCACAGCCTGATGGACCTTCGATCGCGACGTACTCGCCGCGCGCGATCTCGAGATGCACGTCGGCGAGTGCGTGCGTCTCCATCTCGTCCGTCATGAAGACCTTCTGGATTCCCTTGAGGCTGAGCAGCGGTCCTGTCTGGTCTACAGTCATTTGAGTCTCACTCGGTTCGCGGAATCCCAGTTCGACATGTCCGAGAGGATCAGCCTGTCGCCCTGTTGAACTCCGCGGATGATCTCCACGGCGTTGACGGAACTGCGGCCCAGCACCACCTGCACTCGTTCGGCGGCCTTGCCTGCTTCGACGACCTTGAACAGCGTGACCGTGCCGCTGCCGGCTCCACCCGTCGGCCGTCCAGTAAAGAGCACGTTCGTCAGCTTCTCGATCTGAATCGTTCCATCGATGTTGAGATCCGGCACCGCACCCGCGGGCAGCGCGCCGTCGAGTGCGACGTCGACCGTCACCGTCCCCGCCTGCGCCGACGGATCCTTGCGCGACACGCGGCCCTTCACGAGTCCATTGCGCGTGTCGATCGAGGCGAGCTGTCCCACGACGACATCTTTCGCCTGCGATTCCGGAATGCGCAACACGGCTTTCAGCTTGTCCGGCTGCACGACCTTCGCGAGCGTCGTCCCCTCGGGAACCCATTGTCCGAGTTGCACGGTGAGGTCTTGCAGCACGCCGGATTCCGGCGCGCGCACCGAGAGCGATGCGAGCCGATCGCGCTGACTCTGCGCGATGGCCTTGAGCTGCACGACCTGCGCGCCCTGCACGGCGATCTGTGAGTCGATCGCTCGGCCCATCAACGCGAGACGCTCCTGTTCGATGCGCAGCCGCGTCGTCATCTCGGCGGCTGCCGCCTTTTTCGACGTCACCTCGAACGTCGACATCAAGCGCTGCCTCTCGAGCTGCTCGGCGGCCTGCTTCTCCTGCTGCGCCGTGATGTTCTGCGTCTTGATGCTCGCGACCGTTCCCTCTTGCGTGAGCATCTGGCTGCGAAGGGTGGTCTTCAGGTTGAGCAGGTCGATCTGTGCCTGCCGCACTTGCTGGTCGGCTTGCATCGCCTGGATCTGGAGGTCGGGGTTCGACATCTCGAGGAGGATGCTGCCGGCGGTGACACTCTGCCCGCTCTGCGCGAGCAGTCGTTCGACACGTGCCGACGTCTGCGCGGTGATCCACCGGCTGTGCTCGGGGACGAGCGTGCCGGGTCCGCGAACCTCGCGCACCATGTCGCCGCGTCGCACGGTGTCGATGACGAGTGCCGCTCCGTCTGTCGATGGTGAGGCGGGGCCGAGTCGAGCGACGGCGACGGAGATGACGGTGAGCAGGAGGATGCCTGCGCCGATCACTGCGTTGCGTGTGGTTTTGGATTTGGGTGCGCGGACGACGTCCATTCCAGCTCGTGGGAAGAGGGATTCTGTCGTCGTTCAAAGGCAATGGCAGTGCCGAGTTCGGGCAACGCTAAGGTGTTGACGCATGGGCAGTTACGAATCGCGAACGAATCGCGACTGTCCGGGTGCGGGAATCGTCGTCCCATTTTCGGACACACGTCGAGGCGTTGTCGCCGACCTTGACAACTGTTAGATGATTGGCTAAACATCGAACCATGAGCAATGTCTTCAAGGCACTCGCCGACCCCACCCGGCGCATGGTGCTCCAGCTTCTCCAGCAGGGTCCCATGGGGGCCGGCGACCTCGCCGACCACTTCGACGTCTCCAAGCCGACCATGTCCGCCCACTTCGCCGTCCTCGTCGCCGCCGACCTCATTCAGGCCGACAAGCAAGGGCGCAGCATCACCTATCGACTCAAGATGTCCGTGCTCGAGGAAGCACTGCTCGGGTTCACGCAGGCGTTCGGACTGCAGCTCACCTCCAACGGTTCCGCCAACCTCCCCGCGAAAGCGAAGGGGAAAAAATCATGACGAAGACGAATGCATCACAGCCATGGCTCTTCTCCACCCGGGGTTCCGTGATCGTCGCGGGCCTCCTCATCGGTGGATCGCTCACACTCAAGCTGCTCACCCCCGATGTCATCAGCAGGGAGCTCGCGCTGCGGCTGCTCGGCGTGATGCTCGGGGCGTTCGTCGTCGTCTACGCCAACGCGGTGCCGAAGATGTTGCCGCCCATCATGCGCGGTGATGCCGCCGCGGAGCAGGCCATGCGACGGTTCACTGGCTGGTGCCTCACACTCGGCGGAGTCGCCTACGCGGCGGCCTGGATCATCGCCCCACTCAATCGCGCGAATCTTCTTGCCGTCGCCTCTCTCGGCGGCGCCCACTTGATCGTGGTGGCTCGTTGGCTCTATGGTAGGTCCCAACGGCGACGCGCATGAAGACCGTCGCGAAGCTCGTCTACGCCGCGGCGCTCGTCGCACTCGCTCCTCTTGGCGCCAACGCACAGCAACAGCCTGTCGGCGAATGGAACGGCGTCCTCTCGACACCTGCCGGCGCGCTCGCACTCATCGTGCGCATCCGTGCCAATCCTGACGGCACCTATGGCGGCGATCTCGAAAGCCCCGATCAAGCGGCCGGCCAGAGAATGCCGCTCACGACAGTGACTGCCTCGCCGAACAAGCTCGCGTTCACCATCTCGGCGATCGGCGCGTCGTATTCCGGCGAATGGAAAGACTCGCTCTGGTCCGGCGTCTTTCAGCAGGGAATGGCGATTCCCCTCGTGCTCAAGCGCAGCACGGCGGCAGCGACGAAAAGCCTCGAGGGTCTCGACGGCACATGGAGAGCGGTACTCGAGCGCGACACGACGAAGCTCCGGCTCATTCTCCACGTGCGCACCACAGCGCGCGGTACCGGTGCCACGCTCGATTCGCCGGACCTCGGCGCGCTCGGACTCGCGGTGCAGCAGTTCAACCGGGTCGGCGACACCGTGACCTTCCGCGTGCCCGATGGACAGGTCGAGTTCAGGAGCACACTGAACTACGCGAAGCGAACGCTCCAGGGGCAATGGTCGAGACAAGGACTTCCGCCCGTACAAGTCGCGTTCACGCGCGACGCCGCCGCGGCCGCCGGCAAACCGACGCTCACCCAGGAGCCCATCGTCGCCAGGGGATATCGCGCCGAGGAGGTGTCGTTCGTCAATCCGGGCGATGCGTCGGTGAAGCTCGCCGGAACGCTGACGATTCCCGATGGGCGCGGTCCATTTCCCGCCGTGGTGCTGTTGTCGGGATCGGGTCCGCAAGACCGCGACGAATCGATCTTCGGGCATAAACCCTTTGCGGTGCTCACCGACCATCTGTCGCGGAACGGCATCGCGGTCCTTCGCTATGACGATCGCGGCTTCGCCAAGTCGACGGGGAGTCACGCGCGCGCGACGTCTGCCGACTTCGCCTCCGATGCCAACACTGCCTTTCGCTTCCTCATCGACCATCCGGACATCAAGCAGGATGCGATCGGCTTCGTTGGCCACAGTGAAGGCGGCATGCTCGGCCCCATCGCCGCGGCGGACAACGATCGCGTTGCGTTCGTCGTGCTGCTGGCCGGACCGGGCACGGATATCGTGCAGCTGTTGCTATCGCAGCGACGACTGATCGCCCTGTCGCAGGGCGCGTCGAACGAGCTGCTCGACAAATCCGAGCCGATCATCCACGACATCCTGCACGCGGTTCGTGCAGCACCGGACTCGCAGTCCGCGATGGACGGCGTTCGCGCCGTACTGCCGAGCGAGCGGCTGCAGTCGCTCGGCGCCACGGAAGCGCAGCGTGACGCCATCGCCGCCACATTCACGAGCCCGTGGATGCGCTACTTCATCAAGTATGATCCAGTGCCGAACCTCACGCGCCTTCGAATGCCCGTGCTGGCGCTCAACGGCTCGAAGGATCGTCAGGTGCCGCCGGCGGAAAATCTGGCGGCCATCAGGGCGGCGCTTTCCGGCAATCGCGACGTGACCATCAAGGAATTGCCGGGCCTCAACCATATGTTCCAGACGGCCGAGACGGGCGCGGTGATAGAGTACGAGCGCATTCCGGAGACGTTCGCGCCAGGTGCGCTGGATCTGATCACCGAGTGGATTCGGAGCCGGTTCACGCGGTAGTCAGAGCTCGGCCCCGAGCTCCGGCTCGAGCTTCGCGCTCTGTCTGCTCAGGGCTGGCGGCTTCACGCTCGAGCTCATTGCTGCCTCAGCTCGAAATGAGCCGTCAGCGGGAGGGAGAGCGTGAGCCTGCGCCTGCAGCATGAGCAGCTCAGAGCTTGGGCCCGAGCTCGATCTCGAGCTTCCGGCTCTGGACTGAAACAAGGGGAATGACCCCGCCGTACCGGGAAAGACCAACCTTTAGGCCGCTCCCGCTGTCGAACGCGGACGTTGGTCCCCAGTTTCACCGGCCCACCCCTCGGTTCCGATGCGAAACATCAGGCTGGCCGCTCGGATGTTGCTCAAGACGCCATTCGTCACCGCCATTGCCGTGCTCTCGCTGGCACTCGGCATCGGCGCCAACGCGGCGATCTTCTCGATGTTCGACCAACTGCTCTGGCATCCCCTGCCAGTCACGGCGCCGAGCGAGCTGGTGAACCTCTCGGCCCCCGGGCCGATGCCCGGCTCCAATTCGTGCAACCAGTCGGGGAGCTGCGAAGAGGTCTTCAGCTATCCGATGTTCCGCGATCTGGAGAAGGCGAACACGCCATTCACCGGCGTGGCCGCCCATCGCATCTTCAGCGTCTCACTGAGCGTCCGGAACGAGCCGATGACCGGCGAAGGCGTCATGGTGAGCGGGTCGTACTTTCCCGTGCTCGGCCTCCAGCCGGCACAGGGTCGACTCCTCAATGCCGACGACGACAAGGTCATCGGGGCGAACTTCGTCGCGGTCATCAGCCACAAGTTCTGGGAGGACAAGTACGGCAAGGCGCCGGGCGTCGTCGGGCAGACCATCCTCGTCAACGGCAAGTCGTTCAACATCGTCGGCATCGCGCCCGAAGGCTTCGAGGGTACCACCGTTGGCGCACGACCGATCGTCTACCTCCCGATCTCCATGCGCGGTGAGGTCCAGCGGTTCACGCGGTGGGAAGATCGGCGCAACTACTGGATCTACCTCTTCGCGCGACTGAAGCCCGGCATGACGATCCAGTCGGCCGATCCCGCGGTCAATGCCGTGTACAAGCCGATCCTGTCGGACGTCGAGGCACCGCTGCAGGCAGGCATGAGCGACAAGACGATGCAGGGCTTCAAGAACAAGAAGCTCGTGCTCGCACCGGGCGCGCGCGGCCAGAGCTCCATCCACCGCGAAGCGAAGACGTCAATCGTGCTCCTCTTTTCGGTGACGGGCGTCGTGCTCCTCATCGCGTGCGCCAACATCGCCAACCTGCTGCTCGCGCGCGGCGCGGGCCGCGCGACCGAGATGGGCGTCCGCCTCGCGCTGGGTGCCACGCGACGGCACTTGATGGCACAGCTGCTTACCGAGAGCGTGATGCTGTCGCTCGTGGGCGGCGTCGCATCGCTGCTCGTGGCACAATGGACGCTCAGCGTCATCGCGGCGCTCTTGCCTCCGGAAGCCGCCGACACCATGAAGTTTTCCATCAGTCCCGCGGTGATCCTGTTCTCGGCGGGGTTGAGCATCATCACCGGCATCGTCTTCGGTCTCTTCCCGGCGATGCACAGCACACGCAGTGACCTGATCAGCGCCATCCGGGCCGGTGCCGGACAGATTGCCGGCGGACGGTCCGCTGCACGCTTCCGCACCGGCCTCGTCACGGCGCAGATCGCGCTCTCGATGGGACTGCTGATCATGTCGGCGCTGTTCCTCAAGAGCCTCATGAACGTCAGCAAGGTGGACCTCGGCTTGACCGTCGACAACATTGCCACCTTCGAGATCGTCCCGGTGCGCGCGGGCTACGACAGCGCCCGCAGCGCTGTGCTGTTCAACCGCGTGGAGACGGAGCTCGCCGGTATACCAGGCGTCGCGGGCGTGACGGACGGTATGGTCCCGCTGCTCAGTGGCGACAACTGGGGCAACAACGTCCACGTCCAGGGCTATCAGTGCGGCCCGGACGTCGATTGCAATGCACGTTTCAACCAGATCGGCGCCGATTACTTCAAGACGTTCGGCGTAAAGCTCATCGCGGGGCGCGAGTTCACGCCGAGCGACCAACTCGGCGGGCAGCGCGTCGCCATCGTGAACGAGGAGTTCGCGAAAAAGTTCAAGCTCGGCAACGACGTCGTCGGCAAGTTCATGGGCGACGACGACAACGATTCGTTGAACATCCAGATCATCGGGCTCGTGCGGAATGTGAAGTACAGCCAGGTGAAGGACTCCGTGCCGCCGGTGTTCTACCGGCCGTGGCGGCAGGACGCTCGCGCCGGGAATCTGTTCTTCTACGTCAAGGCGTCGCTGCCGCCCGAGCAGATGCTCGGCACGCTGCGCGCCACGATGAAGCGCATCGACCCCAGCCTGCCCGTCGAGGAGCTCAAGACGATGTCACAGCAGGTGAAGGACAACGTGTTCCTCGACCGGATGATCTCGATCCTCTCCAGTGCGTTCGCACTGCTGGCGACGCTCCTGGCGGGCGTGGGGCTGTACGGCGTACTCTCGTACTCGGTGCAGCAGCGCACGCGCGAGATCGGCGTGCGCATGGCGCTCGGCGCCGACGGCGCGAAGGTGCGGGCGCTGGTGATGCGCCAGGTTGGCGTAATGCTGCTCACTGGTGGCATCATAGGTATCGCCGCCGCGCTCGGACTGGGGCGCGCGGCGCGCTCGATGTTGTTCCAGCTCGAGGCACACGACCCAACGGCGATGGCGCTCGCGGTCGTGCTGCTCGCGTGTGTGGCTCTTGCGGCGGGGTTCATCCCCGCGCGTCGAGCGGCGCTCGTGGATCCGATGAACGCGCTTCGCTATGACTGAGGCTGTTGACTGATGGATGTCGCACGAGCTCCGAGACCGAAGACCAAACGCAACCTGATGATCGGCGGTGCGGTGATCGCGCTCGTGGCGATGACGGCATGGACGCTGAGCCTCGATCCGGCCTCGCCGACGATCGAGCGCTCGGCCGTCCTCATCGACAGCGTGCGCCGGGGGGACGTCGTGCGCGAGGTGCGCGGGCCCGGCACGCTCGTGCCCGAGCACATCCGCTGGATCACGGCGCAGGCGAGCGCCCGCGTGGAGCGACTGCTTTCCGAGTCGGGAAAGAACGTCGGCAGCGGGGAGATGCTGCTCGAGCTGAGTAATCCGGACCTGCAGATCCAGACCATGCAGGCCGAGCAGCAGGTCAGGCAATCGCAGATCGAGTTGTTGAACCTGAAGACGAATCTGCGCAGCCAGCTGCTCACGCAGCAGGGTCTCGTGGCGTCGACGCGTACCCAATACGTGAGCTCCCTGCAGGAAGCGGCGGCCGCGGACTCGCTCGCGAAGCGGAAGCTGATGTCGGACTTCGAGGTGCAGACGAAGCGCGCGCAGCGCGACGAGTACACGACGCGCCTTCGGGTGGAGCAGGAGCGGTTGAAGTTGATGGAAGAGGCGATGGGCGCGCAGATCGCGACGCAGACGAGCCAGGTGGAACAGCTCAAGGCCATCGCGCTGAACCAGCAGAACCGGTTGCTGTCGCTGCAGGTACGCGCGCCCGAGGCGGGCGTCCTGCAGGACCTCGTGCTGCAGCTCGGACAGTGGGTGCCGGAAGGGACGACACTGGCGAAGGTGGTGCAGCCGGGACAGCTCAAGGCGGTATTGCGCATTCCCGAGAGTCAGGCAAAGGACGTCACGATCGGACAGAAGGCGAGCATCGACACGCGCAACGGCTTGGTCGCCGGTCACGTGATTCGCAAGGATCCCTCGGCGCAGGGCGGCAGCGTGACGATCGACGTCGCGCTCGACGGTGCGTTGCCGAACGGCGCCGTGCCCGACCTGAGTATCGACGGAACGATCGTGATCGAGAAGCTCAACAACGTGCTCTATAGCGGCCGCCCCGCGTTCAGCGCCGGCTCGGGCGCCGCGACGCTGTTCAAGGTGGCGCCGAGCGGCAAGACGGCCGCGCGCGTGCCGGTGGAATTGGGGCGGAGCTCGGTGAACGTCATCGAGATCGTCCGCGGCCTCGCCGTCGGTGACAAGATCATCGTCTCGGACATGTCGCAGTATCAGAACGCCGCCCAAGTGCGCATCAAGTAACGATGACCCTCAGGAGAGACCAGATGTCTTCGAATGCCAACGGTACCGCCGACGCGCTCATCAGCCTGCGTGGCATCAAGAAGGTCTTCTACACCGACGACGTGGAGACGCACGCGCTGGCCGACGTGCACTTCGACATCAAGAAGGGCGAATACGTCGCCATCAGCGGTCCCTCCGGCTGCGGCAAGACGACCCTCCTCTCGATCCTCGGGCTGCTCGACTCGCCGAGTGGCGGCGAGTACACGCTGGCGGGTGAGAGCGTGGCGCAGTTGGCTCCGTCCGATCGCGCGCGCGTCCGCAACCGCCAGATCGGATTCATCTTCCAGGCGTTCAACCTGATCGGCGACCTCTCGGTGTTCGAGAACGTCGAGCTGCCGCTGACGTATCGCGACATGCCGCAGGCCGAGCGGCGAGAGCGTGTGTCGTCGGCGCTGGAGCGGGTGGGGATGTCGCATCGCGCGAAGCACTTTCCGTCACAGCTGAGCGGCGGCCAGCAGCAGCGTGTCGCCGTCGCGCGCGCGGTGGCTGGCGATCCGGCGATCCTGCTGGCCGACGAGCCGACAGGAAACCTCGACTCGAAGAATGGCGAGGCGGTGATGGACCTGCTGCGTGAGCTGAACCAGAACGGCAGCACGGTCTGCATGGTGACGCACGATTCACGCTATGCGCAGCATGCGGATCGCGAGGTGGCGTTGTTCGACGGGCGCGTGCTCGACACGGTCACCGCATAGAGGCTGTCGTTCCGAGCGAATCGAGGAAGCTGCTTTCCGCCAGAGCTCGAGCGTGAGCGTGAAGCCTTGAGCAGTGAGCAATCAGAGCTCGGGCGTCGGCTCGAGCTGGAGCTCGGGCTCGATGTGCTGATTGCTCAACGCTCACGCTCAAGCTCGAGCACGTCGT
>JBDSML010000219.1:0-4791 GCA_039915865.1 Gemmatimonadaceae bacterium
CGTCGCCGGCGCGGCCGCGCCCGAAGCCGTGGTCATGGCCGATGAGGAGCTCGGCCATGCGAAAGCGATCGCGCAACAGGAGATCGACGAACTGCTCCGCGGAGTGCTGGGCCAGCTCGCGCGTGAACGGGAGGACGGCCACGTAATCGATGCCGGTCGTCGCGATGGCGGCGAGCTTCTCGTCGCGCGTCGTGAGCAATAGCGGGGCAGCGTCAGGCTTGAGCAACTCCAGCGGATGCGGCTCGAAGGTCACGAGGACGCTGGCGCGCGCCGTCTCCTTCGCGCGCGCGGCCAGCCGGCTCAGCACGTCGAGGTGCCCGAGATGCACGCCGTCGAACGTGCCGACCGTGACCACCGTGCTGTCGACATGCGACGGCAGCATCGGCGTGCTCCATTCCGCCGTGCGCCAGTTCATCCGACCTTCCGCATGACGACGCGAGGCTGCCAGCGGGCGCCGTCGGCTTCGGCAAAGGCGACGAGTGCGCCGCTGCGTTCGTCCACCAATGCGGCCGCGGTACCTTCGTCGCTGCGCTCGACCGTCATACCGCGCAACACACGCTCGGCGTCATCGCCAACGAGGACGACGTGTGGAATGGTCGGAAGCGCGTCGAGTGCCGGACGCAACGTGGCACCGCCAGCCCGGACAGTTTCGAGCGACGCGGCGTCGCCGACGCGAAAGGGGCCGCTGCGCACGCGGCGAAGCTCGGCGAGGTGCGCTGCGCTTCCGGTGAGGCGGCCGAGGTCGCGCGCCAATGCGCGGATGTATGTGCCGCCACCGCACGCGATCGTCGCGCGAAGGCGGGCGCCGTCGCGCCCGACGTCGCGCCACGCGTCCACGTGCACGTGCGAGGGTGCGAGCACGAGCGCATCACCCGCACGCGCCGCCTCGTAGGCGCGACGACCGCCGACTCGCTTGGCCGAGTACGCGGGCGGGATCTGCTCGATGTCGCCAGTGAGCTGAAGGATCGCCTCGGCAATCGCGTCGTCCGTGGGAAGTTCAGCGGAGCGAACGACTGCGCCCTCGAGATCGTCGGTCTCCGTCTCGGTACCGAGCGCGATGACGGCCTCGTACTCCTTCGGCACGCCGTCGAGATGTGGCAAGAGCCGCGTAGCACGGCCGAGGAGCAGGACGAGCAAGCCCGTGGCGAATGGATCGAGCGTGCCTGCATGCCCGATGCGCGACTCGCCGAACGCACGGCGCGCCGCGAGCACCACGTCGTGCGAAGTCACCCCCGCCGGCTTGTCGACGAGGAGCATGCCGTCAGTCGTCGCTTCCCTCATCGTGGGACTTGGGAGAGTCGGCGGGAGGAGTCGCTGCGGGTGACTCCGGCGGCAGGTCCTTGCGCACCTGCGCAAGCAGCTGCTCGATGTGGGCCGCGTGCGCGATGCTCTCGTCGTTCTTGAACTCGAACTCGGGCGCGACGCGGAGGCGCAGCGCGCGACCGACACGGCCACGCAGATGTCCTGCAACGGCATCGAGCCCTTCGAACGTGGCGGAGCGTTGAGAGTCGGAGCCCAGCACGCTGACGAACACCTTGGCGTGACGGAGGTCGCGCGAGACTTCGACGGCCGTGACCGTCACGAGTCCGAGAATGCGCGGATCCTTGACGTCGTTGGCGAGGAAGGTGGCAATCTCCTCCCGCATCGCAGCAGCGACACGATCGGAGCGATGATGATCAGGCGACACGGTAATGACCGAGGCGGAAAGGTCGGCGCGGAGGGCGCCGGTCCCGAAACGGACCGGCTACCCTGGCGCAACGAGCCGTCGTCAGCTCTGCGGAGCCGACTCGAGCGTGCGCGCGATCTCTTCGGTGCGGTAGTTCTCGATGCGATCGCCGACCTTGAGGTCGTTGAAGTTGTCGATTCCGATGCCGCACTCGAATCCTTCGCGAACTTCCTTCACGTCGTCCTTGAAGCGGCGCAAGGAATGGATGGTCCCTTCGTAGATTTCCACGCTGTCGCGAATGACGCGAACGCGTCCGTCGCGACGAATCACGCCATTGCGAACCGCGCAACCGGCGATGAGACCGATCTTCGGGACCTTGAAGGTCTCGAGCACTTCGGCCTCGCCGAGGATGACTTCGCGCTGCTCGGGGCGCAGCATGCCTTCGAGCGCGGCGCGGACGTCGGCCACGGCCTCGTAGATGATGCGGTACAGCTTGATGTCGACGTTCTCGCGCTCGGCCGCCGCGCGCGCGTTGTTGTCCGGACGCACGTGGAATCCGATGATGATGGCACCGGAGGCGCGGGCGAGCAGGATGTCGCTCTCCGTGATGGCACCGACGCCGCGGTGCACCACTTCGACCTTGACCTCGCTCGTGCCCAACTGGGAGAGCGCGTCGGCGAGTGCTTCCGCCGGACCGCCCTGATCCGCCTTGATGACGATGCGCAGCGAGCGCACCTCGCCGGTGGTGGACTGCGCCATGAAGTCTTCCAGGGTGACTCCACCGCGCGTGGTGCGACGGCTCTTGGCCTCGCGATCGAGTCGTTCACGACGCTGCGCCACTTCACGCGCGGCACTGGCATCCTCGACGACGAGCATCTGATCGCCCGCCATCGGCACGCCCTGCATGCCGAGCACCTGCACCGGAATGGCGGGACCAGCCGTCTTGACCGTCTTGCCACGCTCGTCGAGCAGCGCGCGAACGCGGCCTGAGTACATGCCGACGATGAAGTCGTCGCCAACCTTGAGCGTCCCACTCTGCACGAGGACGGTGGCGACGGGACCCTTCCCAGCGTCGAGCTGTGCTTCGACGACGGTACCCGTCGCGCGCTTGTCCGGGTTCGACTTGAGGTCGAGCAACTCGGCCTGCAGCAGGACCTGCTCGAGGAGCGTGTCGATGTTCGTGCCCTTCTTGGCCGAGATCTCCGTACTGAGCGTGGTGCCGCCGAACTCTTCGAGCACCACACCGTGCTGCAGGAGATCCTGCTTGACCTTCGTCGGGTTGGCCTGGGGCAGGTCGACCTTGTTGATGGCGACGATCATCGGCACGCCGGCGTTCTTGGCGTGCGAGATCGCTTCGATCGTTTGCGGCATGACCGCATCATCGGCGGCGACGACGAGAATCACGATGTCCGTGACCTGTGCGCCGCGTGCACGCATGGCGGTGAACGCTTCGTGGCCCGGCGTGTCGAGGAAGGTGATCATCTTCCCACCCGCCAACTCCACGTGATACGCGCCGATGTGCTGCGTGATACCACCGGCTTCGCCCGCGACGACATTCGCCTTGCGGATGTAATCGAGCAGCGACGTCTTGCCGTGATCGACGTGACCCATGATCGTGACGATGGGGGGCCGCGGCTTGAGATCGTCCGGCTCATCGGCCGCAACGGTACCGACTTCCTCGGCTTGGTATTCGTCCTCGCGCACGGCCTGGAAGCCGAACTCACCGGCGACGATTTCGATCTGGTCGAAGTCGAGGCGCTGGTTGACCGTGATCATGAGTCCGAGGTTCTTGAACGCGAAGCCGACGATTTCCGTGGGCGACACCTTCAGGATCTGGGCGAGCTCACTGACCGTGATGAACTCGTTGACACGAACGAGCTTCTTCTCGCGCTCGACCTCGGCGACACGCATGGCTTCCGCCTCTTCGCGCATGCCACGGCGATCGGTACGGCCACCGCGCGAGGGTGCACCACGCATGGAGGCCATCGTCTTCGCGATGTTCGCGTCCACGACTTCCTGATCGACCGATCCGCGCTTGCCCTTCTTGCCACGAGCGCGTGCGGCGTTGTTGCCCGCACCAGCGCCAGCAGCAGCCGTGGGCGGATTACCGGACTGCGGACCACCGCCCGGGGTAGGACGACGATCGTCGCGACGGGTGGGGCCACCAAAGCCACCGGGCGAGGCCGACGCGACCGGACGCGGTGGGAAGGGTGAGCCACCAGAGGTAACGGCACGCGGACGCGGAGCGCCCGGCGTGATGGGACGCGGACGCGGGCGATCGCTGCCAGCACTTGCCGGCGGCAACGGCGACGGCGTGCTGGGACGCGGCGGTTCGGCGCGCGGAGCGTCGGGTGTGGCGACGGGAGGAGCCGCGTCGGCATTCGTGACGGACGGCTGGCCCGTGTGCGTCTCGGTGCGTTCGACGGTCTCCGTCGCCTGGGCCTGAGCGCGCTCATCGGCGGCCGCGGCGGCACGTGCGGCGGCGATTTCGCGCGCCCGATCGGCGGCAGCGGCAGCGTCTGCCGCTTCGCGCTGTTCGCGTTCGGCGCGCTCCGCGGCCTGTACGACTTCGATGGCCTCGTGGGCCGCCGCTTCGACCGCAGCGACTTCGGCGGCTGCATCGGCAGCGGCCTGCACATCGGCCGCCTTGCGACGACGACGAACGGGCTCGCCGGCAGCGACGGCGTCCGGCACGACGACAGGCGTCGGCTCGGGCGCAGTGGCCGTGGCCGCACCGCGGCGACGACGTGCGGGCGCCGGCGGAGCCGCCTGCTTCTGCGCACGCTCGCGCTTTTCGCGCTCCCAACGGGCGCGAACACGCGAAACCTGATCATCGGTGAGTGGACTCAAATGGCTGCGCACCGGAACGTCCATCTGACGAAGCAGTCCTTGCACTTCGTCAACGGGAATCCCGAACTCGACGGCCATGTCTGTAACGCGAAGCTTGCTCAAACTGCCTCCTGTGGGGCTCCCTCGGAGCCCGACTCCACGAGCTCGCGAATGCCTTTCGCGAGCTGCCGGTCAACGATCCCGACGACAGCCGTGGTCTCTCGACCACATGCTGCGCCAAGCTCTGCGGCACTTGGTACCTCTACGAATCTAACGCGCCTGGCGTTCAGGAGCGG
>JBDSML010000026.1:0-7304 GCA_039915865.1 Gemmatimonadaceae bacterium
TCCGGGCCTTCGCCGCGCTGGTCGATGCCTATTACGCGCGATGCCTGCGCTTCGCGCTCCACATGCTCTCGAGCCGGAGCGACGCGGAAGAGGCCGTGCAGGACACGTTCGTGCGCGTCTACCGCGCTCTGCCGAAGTACGAGGAGCGCGAGGCATTCGAACCGTGGCTCTTTCGCATTCTCGCCAACCGCTGCCGGAGCGCCGGTGCACGGGAACGGCGGCACGCTGAGATCGTCGAATACGGCGACGTGCCGGAGCGCTCCGCGTCGACCGGGCACGACGACGCGATCGCGTGGCGCGAGGAGATCGGCCTTGCCCTGGCCGCACTGCCCGGTGAGCAGCGGGAAGCGTTCCTGATGCGGCACGTGGAAGATCTCAGCTACGAAGACATGTCCATCGCGACGGGCGCGGGTGTCTCCGCGCTCAAGATGCGCGTGAAGCGCGCGTGTGACGCGCTGCGCGTGCGACTTACCGAGGTAGAGGAATGAGCGACGAGCACGATGAGATGATCGACCGGATTGCGGGCGTCCTCCGGCCGCTTCCCCAAGTGGACGATTCGGCGCGGGCACGAGTGCTCGTGGCGGTCGCAGCCGAGCGTGAGCGAGTACGTGAAGAGGAGCTGCGCCGCGACCTCGTGCGCCGCGGCGGTCGCACACGGTGGGTCGTGGCCATTGCCGGCGTCGCTGCGGCGGCGATGGTGGGAGCGCTGCTACTGCGCGAGCCCCAGCCGACGGCGTCAACCGCTGTCGCGCCGTCATCGGCGTCGACGCAGACTGATGCGCGCTTCGCCGCCGTCGACGGGTCCGACGCCGACGTGGCTCGCCAGCCGGTGCAGCTGGTGTTTCGCGCGCCATCGGCGGCGAGCGTCCGAGTGGTCGGCGACTTCAATGCATGGGACAAGGAGCGCGCGCCGATGACGCGCGATGCGGAGAGCGGCCTGTGGAGCGTCACGCTGTCGCTGCGTCCGGGTCGCCATGTCTATGCATTCGTCGTGGACGACACGCTCTGGATGCGCGACCCTCGCGCAACGGCCGCTCCCGATGCTGATTTCGGTCGTCCCGGCTCCGTCCTGTTGGTGGGTCGTCCATGAAGAACGTTTTGATGACGCTGTGCGGTGTCCTTGTCGCGACGATGGTGTTCGCTCCCATGGCGCGTCCGCTGACGGCGCAGCAGGTAGTGTTTGCGGCGAACGTGCCTGGTGAGTTGGACAGCGCCTCGGCGGCGGCGGTGGCGAAGGAGATCGCTCGCGCCAGGGAGCGCGGCCTTCCGGTGGAGCCACTCATGGCGAAGGTGCGCGAGGGACGTCTCAAGCGCGCGGCGGGTCCGCGCATTCGCATCGCAGTGATCAAGCTGGCCGAGCGTCTCGATAGCGCCCGCGCGGCGTTGGGTGGACAGTCGTCATTGGAAGAACTGGTCGCGGGCGCGGATGCAATCGCGGCGGGCGCCGGGGAGACGTCGCTTCGGACGATCCGCTCCGCGACGACGAAGCCCCTCGCCGCACCCATCGGAACGCTCGCGCAACTCGTGGCGAGCGGTGTCGCCCCGCAGCGTGCGACGGAGATGATCGTCACGCTCATTCAACGGAATGCGTCGCCTGCCGTGTTGCTCGCACTTGGCAATCTCGTCGAGTCCGATGTCGCGTCCGGCCTTCGTGCGGAGGAGTCGGCGATCTTCCGGCTGCGAGGAATCGAGGGATCGCTGGGCTTGGCCAACGACGCGCTGATGTCCGCGCCCACCCAGGGACTTGGCACGAATGCCGGACCCGTGAAGTCCCAACCGCCGGCGAAGCGGCGACCATAGCGTGCACTTTCGTGCACGACCCGTACTTCTTGGCGGCCTGCTCCTCGCAGCGACGATGAGCAGGCCGCTCGGCGCACAGCGTCCACTCACGGTGGACATCGGCGTGACGGGCGCGCACTTCGTGGACGATGATGCCACCGTGTTCGGCCCGTCCATTCGCCTGGCGATGTCCGGGCGCAAGGGACGGCTCTTCGGGTCGGCGGATGGCGGTGCGATCGCGACGTTCGGCGCGGCAAGCGGATTCGCGACGCTGGAAGGAGGCGTGCGTTCGGATGTCGCTCGAGGGTGGAGCACGGAGCTCTCGGCCGAATTGGGCACGGTGGCGGGCTCGAACACGAGCGGCGGCGCGGGGACGGCGATCGCGAACGGGCGCCTGCTCTGGAGTGCCGGCCATGGCGGCGCGTGGCTGCGCGCGACCGGTCACGCCTCGGGCCGAACGCACGGTACACTCGGAGGCCATGGCGTGGAATCAGGGGCGTGGTGGAATTGGGCCCGCACGCAATTCAGCGCGACGCTGACGCAGGAATGGACGAGTGCCGAGCTGTTCGTCGGACGTTTCCGCTCACAGTTCGCGGGCACGACACCCGTGCGCTACGCCGAAGGCGTCGTCTCGCTGCACGCCGAGAGCAATCGCGCGACGCTGGATCTTTCGGCGGGAGCGCGGCGCGACGTCGATGCCGCGCATCTGTTCGAGCCGGCATTGAGCGCGACGGCCGCGCTGTGGACACGCGAGACCGTGGCGTTCGTGTTCAGCGTCGCGCGGCAGCTTCCCGATTGGGTGCGCGGCGCCGACGCGGCCGAGGCGTTCAGTGTCGGCCTGCGCTTCCGGCAGGCATCGCCGGCGAGCGAGCGCTCGGCGCGGCTCATCCCCGTGGTGCAGATCGTCGACTCGGCGGGAGTGCGCGTGCTGCGCGTTCGAGCGTCGGGCGCGAACCAGGTCGAGATAATGGGTGACTTCACGAACTGGGAAGCGCAGCCACTGTCGCGCAATGGTACCGTGTTCGAGCGTGCGGTGACGATATCGAGCGGCACGCATCGCGTGCTGTTGCGGATCGATGGCGGAGAGTGGCGTACCGCGGCGAACACGCCCGCGGTCGATGACGATCTCGGGGGTAAGGCGGGGTTGCTGGTCGTGCCTTGAGGACGACAGGAGGACAGTGAAAACGTCCTCCTGTCGTTTTCCGTCAGGCTACCGCGTACTGCTGCGTCACATCCCGTCCCGCACTCTTCACCACGAGCTTGAACTCGTCGGGCTTGAGCAGAGGGTCGTCGCGCAACTCGAGGGAGAAGCCCACCGCCTTCTCCAACTTGCGCATGATGTCGGACTCGTTCTCCATCGCGAACATCGCGATATCCGGATGCAGCTTGACGAGCAGCGGATCGCGCTTGCCCTCGATGCCGATGCGCTTGACGCTGCGCTCCATCCGGCGGAGGATCGTCTCCGCCGTGAAGACGCGGCCCGTGCCGTGACAGCTCGGACACGCCTCGGTCATGCTCTGGAGATGGCTCTGCCGAACGCGCTGGCGCGTCATCTCGATGAGGCCGAGATCCGACACCGCGAACGCCTTCGTCCGCGCGCGATCGCGGCCGAGGTGTTGCCGAAGCTCCTGGAGGACCTTGTCGCGATTGGACTTGGTGTCCATGTCGATGAAGTCGCAGACGATGATGCCGCCGACGTCGCGCAACCGGAGCTGCCGTGCGATCTCGCGCGCGGCTTCCATGTTCGTCTTGAGGCTCGTCTTCTCCGGATCCTTCTTGCCGACGAAGCGGCCGGAGTTGACGTCGATGGAGATGAGCGCTTCGGTCGGCTCGATGATGAGATAGCCGCCCGACGGCAGATCGCAGCGGCGCTTGAACAGATCGCGGATCTCCGTCTCGACGTCGGCGGTGTCGAACAAGGGCGCCGTCTCCTCGTACAGCACCACGCGCTCGAGCAGCTCGGGCGCGATGCCCTTCAGGTATTCGACGATCTCGTTGTAGACCTGCTTGGAGTCGACGGTGACGCGCTCGACCTTGTCGCTGAAGATGTCGCGGATGAGGCCACGCGTGAGCGAGGTCTCGCGATGCACCAACGAGGGCGGACGGACGAAGTGTGTCTTCTTCTTGATGCGTTTCCAGCCGTTCATGAGGGTCTGGAGCTCACGCTCGATCGTCTCGGGCGTGACGTCCTCGCCGACGGTGCGCACGATGACGCCGCCGGAATCGTCAGGGAGCATGCCCTCGACGAGGGCGCGCAACCGCTTGCGCTCCTCACGGTCGCCGATCTTGCGGCTCACGCCGACACGAGACGCGAAGGGCATGTAGACGAGGAAGCGACCAGCCATCGAGACCTGCGCGGTGACGCGCGGCCCCTTGGTGGAAATCGGCTCCTTGCTGACCTGGACGAGCAGCTCCTGTCCGCGCTTCAGGACATCCTGAATCTGCGGGATGTCGCGCTCGTTGCGGCCGGGCTCGTGGAAGGTCTCCTCGCCCTCGTCGTCGTCGTCATCGCCATCGCCGGAGTCGGGATAGACGAGATCGGAGGAATGGAGGAACGCGCTCTTCTCGGTTCCGATGTCGACAAACGCGGCCTGGAGGCCGGGCAGCACCGCGTCGACTTTACCGAGGTAGATGTCGCCGACCATGCGACGTGCGTCGGGACGGTCGACGAGAAGCTCAACGAGCTCGTCGTCCTCGAGAATAGCGACCCGCGTTTCGCGCGCGGTCGCGTTGATCAGGATCTCTCGTTTCATCGGGGACCGCGCGCGCGAAGGCTGCCGGCGACTCGGCGGCTGCGGCACGGTAGGGCTCAGGATGGGCGGCCCGGTTGCGCATCAAGGTGCGCCCGACGGCCGAAACACGAATCGACGCTGCGAATCGTTGCGTGATCGACCACGCTATTTCCGGGCGCACCCCGCGACGCATGACCTGGATCGCGCGCCACGCGGGCGCGACCAGGAAAGCGAACAGAGACGCCAGTAGCCGGAAAAGCGTGCGATCTCCCGGTCTGACCCGGGACTGCGCACCGACAGCAACGAGCACGCTTGTACAGCCGACGACTGCCTCGGCTGCACTCGTGTGCGAGACGACCCGGCCGATGCGCGAGTCGCCGCGCGTCGCCGGATACGGGAGAACCAGAGTAAGAATCACTGGTGAATAGCTAACGCGGCCCGGGCTGGAGCGCAACCTAAGGTGCGTTGGGGGAAGACTTTAGATCGGTTGACTGCGAGCTCATACACATGTTCAAGCTCGACGGAAAGCCCCACGCAATAGAAGTCCTGTTAGCAGAAAGCAGAGAGCCGTACTACGCAACGCAGAAGACGCAGGCTGCGCCTCGCAGGGGGACGCAGAAACCGCGGGACGCACGGGTTATCGCAGTTGCTGCGTCGTTCTGCGTTGGCGCAGCCCTGTGTCGCGCGCGTAGCGCGCACTGCGATGCGTAGTTCGGAAGTTGTGCAGTCCTGTGGTTCTCCTGTCCTGTAGTTGTGCAGTCCCGATAGCTCACGTAGTTCCAGCGAGCTCCCTGAGCACCGCGCGCGAGATCACCATCCGCTGGATCTCCGAGGTGCCTTCCCCGATTTCGCAGATCTTCGCATCACGCATCATCCGCTCGACCGGATAGTCCTTCGTATATCCGTATCCGCCGAAGACCTGCACCGCCTTCGTCGTGACGCGCATCGCCAGCTCGGAGCAGAAGAGCTTCGCCATCGCCGCCTCCTTGCCGAACGGACGCTGGTTCTGGGCGAGCCACGCGGCGTGGAACATCAGATGCTTGCCGGCCTCGATCTCCGTCGCCATGTCGGCGAGCTGGAACGAGATACCCTGAAATTCCGCGATGGCCTTGCCGAACTGCTTTCGCTCCGCGGCGTAGCGGACCGCTTCTTCGTACGCGCCTTCGGCGATGCCGAGCGAGAGGGCGGCGATGCCGATGCGGCCGGAGTCGAGGGTGCGCATGAAGTTCACGAAGCCCTCGCCTTCCCGACCGACGAGATTCTCCTCGGGGACCTCGACGTCCTCCATGATCAACTCGGCAGTATCGGAGGCGCGCCATCCGAGCTTGTCCTCCTTCTTCCCCGCCCTGAACCCCTTCATGTCGTCAAGTGACGGCTCGTGGCCGATGCCGAGGTCCTTCACCTTGTCGAGGTCCGATGTCGGCTTGGTGAGGATGAAGGAGCTGATGCCCTTCGTGCCCTTCGACGGGTCGGTGACGGCGGTGACAATGAAAATCTCGCCGACGCTGCCATGCGTGATGAACCGCTTGGTGCCGTTCAGGACATAGTGGCCATTGCGACGGACGGCAGTAGTGCGTGTGCCGCCGGCATCCGAGCCCGCCTCGGGCTCGGTGAGGCCAAACCCGCCGAGCACCTTCCCGCTCGCGAGCAGCGGGACATAGCGCTCCTTCTGCTCCTTGGACCCGAAGTTGACGATCGGCGAGGTACCGAGCGTGGTGTGTGCGGAGATCGTGAGACCAGTCGATGCGTCGACCTTGGCCAGCTCTTCGATGGCGATCATGAAGCTGATGACGTCGAGCCCCGCGCCGCCCATCTCCTCGGGCCACGGCACGCCGAGCAACCCGAGCTCGCCCATCTTCTTCACGTTCTCCCAGGGGAACGTGGCATCGGCGTCGAACTTTCGCGCGACGGGTGCAACCTCGTCGCGGGCGAACTGGCGCACCATCTCGCGCACGGCGAGATGCTGCTCTGAGAAATACAGCGAATCGTCCATTTGGGCCGGATCCCCTAAGCGGCTTCTGTTTCGTCGGCGGCGCGCAGGAGCGCGAGGAATTGCTCGCCGTACTTCTCGATCTTCATCGGGCCAACGCCACGGATCTCGCCGAGGGCATACGATGACTTGGGGCGGCGGACGGCCATTTCCAGCAGGGTCTTGTCCGCGAATACAACATAAGCGGGCACCTTCTGTGCGCGAGCGATGCTGGACCGCAGCACCCGAAGTCGCTCGAGGAGCGCACCATCTGCGGCACTCGGGGCGAGGTCGGACGAATCGGCGGCCGGCGCCGTGCGCATTCCACCGCGAACTCTTGTCTTCACGCCGGCCTTGGGCACCGCAACGGATTGCTTGTCGCGCCGCGACCCCTCATGCGTGCCGAGGCAGTTGTCGCAACCACCACAGTCCTTGCCGGCGGCTGGGTCGCCGAAATATCGGAGGACGAACCCTCGGCGACAACCGGAAGCGTAGGCGTACTGCTGCATCGAGTCGAGCTTCGAGGTCTCGGCCTTGCGGCGACGGTCGAGTCCATCCCAGTCCAGCGGATAGCCCGAGAGCGGACGACGCATGTCGGCCACGCGATCTCCGCCTCCGAGACGATTCCACTCGAGGAACTGCGTGCGTTCCAACGCCGAGAGAAGCTCCATGGCGTTGTACGCCCCGCCGGAGGTCCCCGGCAGTGTGGCGAGGTCGATCGTCGCGCCATCGTAGAGCGTATCCGTCGCGATGCGCCACAACGACCGGAGCAGCTCGAGTTTCTGCGTGTCCGATGCGCCGAGTTCCTTCTTGATGCGCTCCGG